>JAUXYG010000189.1 GCA_030694525.1 Legionella sp.
GTCAGGGGGTTTGGGGAATGATACTTTAGATGGGGGTACGGGTAATGATTACCTCATTGGCGGTAAAGGTAGCGATCTCATGACAGGCGGTGGTGGCATTGATACCTTCTTATGGATTAATGGTGACAGCTCAGGTGGAGCCGCAGATACTATTACTGATTTCAAAGCAAATCCCGTAGGTATTTCATCTGATGCAAGTATACTCAATCTTGCTGATTTATTATCAGATGAAAAATTGGGGGACTCACCCCTGGGAAGTGATAGTCTGGATAGTTATTTAAATGTTTCTGCATCAGATGGCAATACAACTATCAAGATTGATGCGAATGGCGAAGGCAGTTTTGGTAGTCCCTCTCAGACCATTATACTTCAAGGAGTAGATTTAACGGCTACTTTTGCTACTACGAATTCTCACGATATTATTAATCAATTAATAACCAATGGAAATTTAATCGTTGAGTAACTTGTATTTTAATAATTTCATCATCACTCCAGTGCTCTCTTTAGTAGAGCATTCCTTTGATAAACGCTTGGTGCTGGTGTTGCTACCAATACTCTCTTAAGGTAGAGTTGTTGGATTTAAAATCTCCTCGCAATCTCCATATTGACTGCTATATACTCAACTTTTAATTTTAAGAGTTATTTATGAGTGATCCATATATTTTGGTACTGTATTATTCTCGTAATGGTTCTACCGCTCAACTGGCCCAATATATTGCTCGCGGAGTTTCTGCTGTAAGTGGTATTGAGGCCCGTTTGCGCACCGTTCCCCCGGTATCGACCACTTGTGAAGCAGTTGACAAGGAAATCCCTGATGAAGGTGCTCCTTATGCGACACTGGATGATTTACGCAATTGTCACGGGCTGGCCATGGGAAGCCCAACACGCTTTGGTAATATGGCCGCACCCTTGAAATATTTTCTGGATGGTACGTCCTCTCTATGGCTTACGGGCGATTTGGTGGATAAGCCTGCCTGTGTTTTTTCATCGTCGGCCAGTATGCATGGCGGTCAGGAAAGTACATTAATCTCAATGATGTTACCTTTGTTGCATCAAGGAATGATTATTTTAGGGATTCCTTATACTGAATCTGCGTTGAATAATACCGTAACGGGTGGAACACCTTATGGCGCAACTCATGTTTCTGGGGTGGCCAACGATGTTTCCTTGAGTCAAGATGAGATTATTTTGGCTAAAAGTTTAGGTCAACGTTTAGCTCGAGTAGCAATGGGATTAAAGATATAATGAAAGTAATCAGTTTTAATGCAAATGGTATTCGGGCTTGTGCTCGCAATGGATTTTATGATTGGCTGGCTGTTCAGGACGCCGATTTTGTATGCATCCAGGAAACTAAAGCTCAGGCACATCAGTTAATTCCAGAGGAAATTTATTACCCGCAGAATTATTATTGTGAGTACTATGATGCTCAGAAAAAGGGCTATAGTGGCGTGGCTATCTATTCTCGCTTTAAACCTAATCGCGTGGTAAAGGGGCTTGGTTTTGATTATTGTGATAATGAAGGGCGATACATACAATTTGATTACCCTAAATTAAGCGTTATTTCACTCTACTTACCTTCTGGGACCAGTGGTGATGAGCGTCAGGTAGTAAAATATGATTTTCTGGATAAATTTGCCAGACATCTGATTGAGTTAAAAAATGAAGGGCGTGAGCTGATTATTTGCGGTGATTATAACATTGCTCACAAACAGATTGATTTAAAAAACTGGAAAGGGAATCAAAAAAACTCAGGATTTCTTCCCGAGGAACGAGCCTGGATGGATGCGTTATTTGGTTCAATGGGTTTTGTCGATGCGTTTCGCGTGCACAATACAGCAGAAGAGCAATATACCTGGTGGTCTTATCGCAGCAGGGCGTGGGAAAAAAATGTCGGTTGGAGAATTGATTATCAGGTAATTACTCCAGGACTTACTGACCATGTAGTGAATTCCCGTATCTTCAGGGAGGCCCGATTATCTGATCATGCCCCTTTGCTTATCGAATATAAAGGAGACTGGTGTGTTTAAGCTTGCAAGCTGGAATGTTAATTCCTTAAAAATTCGCCTGGATCAGGTTTTAGAATGGCTAGAGACTTCACAAATGGATGTGCTGGCACTGCAGGAAACTAAATTAATAGATGAAAATTTTCCGATTTCAGCTTTTGCTGAGCGTGGTTATCACTATGTGTTCTCAGGCCAAAAAACATATAACGGAGTGGCCATTATAAGCAGACATCCCATTACTGAAGTGCTCACCGACATCCCTGAGCTGGAAGACCCGCAACGGCGGATACTAGCCGCAACCATTAATGGAATTCGAATAATCAATTTATACGTACCTAATGGTTCAACTCCGGCATCAGATAAATATCAATATAAATTGAACTGGCTAGAAAAGGTTAATTATTTTATTAAAAATCAACTGGATACTTACGCTAAATTAGCTGTGGTAGGGGATTTTAATATTGCACCCGAAGACAGAGATGTTCATGACCCAATAGAGTGGGAAGGGTGTGTTCTTGTAAGTCCGCCAGAGCGCCAGGCATTTGCGGAAATGTTAGGTTTAGGATTATATGACAGTTTTAGAAACTTCTCCCAGGAAGAAAATGTATTTAGTTGGTGGGATTATCGAGCTGCAGGATTTAGAAGAAATAGAGGATTACGTATAGATCATGTTTTATTAAGTCATGAGCTTAATGCAGTGTGCAGGGACTCCAAAATTGACAAGGAACCACGTAAATCAGAGCGGCCATCGGATCATGCCCCGGTATGGGTTGAGCTAGATATATAACACTGGTCTTAATTCAAAAGCAGGATTTTGAGTCTATAATATACAAAAATAAGAAGGAAACCCCTCGAAAAGTGAGAAAAAATTGATTTGTAGAAACTTTTCTGCTATCGTTTTGCGTCATTTGTATTGAGTATGGTGCTTGGCATTTTGTCCAGGTGGCGATACTCCAAGAACTAAGAGAGTAGTGTATGAAAGCATCTGTTCACCCAGGTTATGAAGTTGTTAAAGTTACTTGCAGTTGTGGCGAAGTTTTTGAAACTCGTTCCACTTTATGTAAAGATTTAAGCATTGAGGTATGTTCACAGTGCCACCCTTTCTATACTGGTAAACAAAAACTGGTAGACACTGGTGGTCGAGTTCAAAAATTCCGCGATCGCTACAATATGCGTTCTGCTCAAGCTACAGCTAAAGAATAATTAAGACCTGGATCTTCATATTGTTCACTAAAGGCACATAATTTTTGTGCCTTTTTTACTGGGTATTTTGTAAAAAAAGAGAGTATGTATTTTGGATAATAATGATTTAAATCAGCGCGCCCTGGATTATCATGAATTTCCCACCCCGGGCAAATTATGTGTTCACTTAACGAAACCAACAAATTCTCAGGACGATTTATCCCTGGCCTATACGCCAGGTGTTGCAGCCCCTGTTCTTGCTATCGCGGAACATGCTGAAGATGCGTATCGGTATACCAATAAGGGTAATCTGGTTGCCGTAATGACTAATGGAACAGCTACTTTAGGGTTAGGAAATGTGGGGGCTTTAGCCAGCAAGCCCGTTATGGAAGGAAAGGCTGTTTTATTTAAACGTTTTGCAGATTTGGATGTATACGATATTGAAATCGATGCGGACGATCCCCAGGCATTTATTGCCACGGCAAAATATATTTCTCCTACTTTTGGCGGAATTAATCTGGAAGATATTAAGGCTCCTGAGTGTTTTGAAATAGAGCAGGCATTGATTGAGCAATTAAATATTCCTGTATTTCATGATGATCAGCATGGTACAGCCATAGTAGTAGCGGCCGGTTTGTTGAATGCTTTGGAATTGCAAGAAAAAAAATTATCTGACGTTCGAATTGTATGTATCGGAGCAGGAGCTGCCGGTATTGCATCCATGCGACTTCTTGTAGCATTGGGAGCAGATAAAGAAAAAATGCTGCTTCTTGATTCTAACGGTGTCATTCATACAGGAAGAGCAGATTTAAACGCTTATAAATTTGCTTTTGCCCGCACCACAGAAAGTCGTACTCTAGCAGACGCTTTAGTGGATGCGGATGTCTTTATTGGTGTAGCAAAGCCAAATCTGTTAAATGCTGATTTATTGCAGCTAATGGCGCCGAATCCTGTTATCTTTGCCTTGTCCAATCCTGATCCGGAGATTCGTCCAGAGCTTGCTCATCGAGTGCGTGATGATTTAATTATTGCCACAGGACGCAGCGATTACCCTAATCAGGTTAATAATGTATTATGTTTTCCTTACATCTTCAGAGGGGCGTTGGATGTACGTGCTAAATGTATTAATCAATCAATGCAAATTGCCGCAGTAGAGGCTATTCGCCAATTAGTACATGAAGAAGTTCCTCAGGTAGTGAAAGATAATTACCCTGGAGTAAGGCATTGGGGATTTGGTCCAGACTATATTCTTCCCAAACCTATAGATCCGAGATTAAGAGAAAGGGTTCCTGCTGCTGTAGCCCAGGCTGCAATAGCAAGCGGCGTGAGTCGGATTAATAATAAATAATAAAAAGTCTTAATCTGATCTCAATATAAGGGGTCAGATCACTTGCTTGTTAAGGAGATAACTTTGCATTCTGAAAATCGAAAAGACTACGCAGTCATTGGATGGCTTATTTGTGGATTGGGAGCTGTTTTTTATAGTTATGAGTATTTGTTACGTATAGCACCCAGTGTCATGGAGCACTCCTTGCGTGAGCATTTTAATTTAAGTGCCAGCGGCTTTGGTTTCCTTTCCTCATTTTATTACTTTGCCTATGTACCGATGCAATTGCCGGTTGGGGTTTTGCTTGATAGATATGGCCCCAAAAGATTACTGACTATTGCCTGTCTCATCTGTGTAGTGGGAACCTTTTTATTTACTGCCACTGATATTTTTTGGGTTGCAGCTATTGGCCGGTTCTTAATGGGCCTGGGGTCGGCGTTTGCTTTTGTTGGGGTACTAAAGTTGGCTACCATTTGGCTTCCTGAAGAGCGTCTTGGTATGGTTTCAGGTTTAACATCGGCTTTAGGACCTATCGGCGCAATGATTGGTGATAATTTTCTTGAGCATTTTGTAGAGAAAATGGGTTGGATTCAGACATTAAACCTTACTGCTGTTTTTGGTATTGGATTGACTGTGGTGCTGTGGTTTGGGATCAAGGATCGACAAGGTCGTCATCGACAAATAGGTACTGTTCCTACCATTAAGAAAGGGTTGATTGATTTGGGGATTATCATTCGCAACCAGCAAATCTGGGTTAATGGGATGTATGGTTGTCTGGTTTATCTTCCTACCACGGTTTTTGCTGAACTTTGGGGCATTCCTTACTTACAGCATGCGCATGGTCTGTCGGCTCAGGGAGCGGGTTTAGCTAATTCGCTACTTTTTCTGGGATTTATTTTGGGTGCCCCATTGATGGGTTACATATCTGATAAATTACAACGACGAAAATTTCCTATGCTTTTTGGAGCCGGGGGCGCTGCTATTGTTATGATGATGATTCTATATCTGCCAGGATTAAGTGAATCAAATATCCAATCCTTAATGTTTTTATTAGGATTGTTGTATAGTGCTCAAGCTATTGTATTTGCTGTAGGACGTGAATTAAGTCCGGGTGAAGCAGCGGGTACTGCTATGGCTGTTACTAATATGATTGTGATGTTGGGTGCTATGTTCCTGCAACCTTTAGTAGGCAATTTGTTAGATTTCAGTTTATCAACTCATGTTGGTGGTGCTGCCCTTACAGGTGAGGCGGTTAGTAATTTACAGAAGTTATATAGTGTTGATGATTATCAGTTTGCGTTGTCAGTTATTCCTTTAGGAATTTTGATTGCTGCTATATTAACCTTCTTTTTAAAAGAAACTCACGCTCATGCACCCAAATAAAATATCTAGAAAACAGTTATCATTTGGCATTCTCGTATGCTTTGTCGGGGCGTTATTTTATTGCTATGAGTTTATACTCAGAATTATACCCGGTGCATTACAGACGGAATTAAGTACTGCTTTAGGGCATATTTCTGCGACTACCTTCGGACAGATATCTGCACTGTACTATTTTGCATACTCTCCGATGCAAATGCCGGTAGGCATGCTAATGGACCGATTTGGTCCTCGCCGACTCCTTACCTTTGCATGCATCTGTTGCACTATAGGCTCCTGGATGTTTACTTTAACATCATCCATGTTCCTGGTAGGCTCTGGGCGATTCCTGGTCGGATTTGGCTCTTCGTTCGCATTCGTAGGTGTGCTTTCCCTGGCTTTACATTGGTTACCTAAACGATATTTTTCACTGGTTGCCGGGTTAATTACCACTCTTGGTATGCTAGGGTTGGTGTACGGTGAAGTGAAGATTACTCAGTGGTCAGAAATTATGGGCTGGGAGCAAGTGTTGTTGTTTATTGCTCTAATAGGCTGTGGACTTAGCATACTGATGTTTTTTGTAGTCAGAGATGGACCTGAAGGGCACCAACCTAATAAATACCCATTGCCTGAATTTTTTCATAATGTTCTTAAAGTATTGATGTCACCTGAAGTATGGTTGATAGGTTTTGTTGGTGCGTGCTTGTACACCTCTCTCTCAGTTTTTGGTGAATTATGGGGTAAAAGCTATCTGGAACAGGCACATAATTTAACTAAGGTTGAGGCGGCAAGAACTGTTTCCGCAGTATTTTTAGGTTGGGCAGTAGGTGCTCCAATTGCAGGATATTTATCTGACTCGACAGGTAGAAGAGTATTGCCCCTGGTTATTGGTGCCATTTTAGCGTTAATCTGTATCAGTATCGTCTTGTATTGGCCTAATTTATCTTATGTCAGTTTAAATATTTTGTTATTTTTGTATGGCGTGTTCAGTGCTACTGAAATCATTGTTTTTATTATGGCTAAAGAGTGCAGTGGCGCGAAATTATCTGGAACTGTGTTTGCTGCAACGAACATGATCGTTACTTTTGGTGGGGTGATTTTCCAGCCTTTAGTCGGTAAGTTGCTGGATACTTTTGGTGATAGTGGCATTGTTGGCGGTGAGCATATATATACGGTTGTGGATTACCAGGTTGCTTTATCAATACTGCCTATTTCATTATTACTTGTTACTATTCTGGCTTTCTTTCTTAAGGACCATCAAGTTAATCCTTAAATACAGCGACCAACTCTTTAACGGGTTGGCGCAAGTTTGCCTGACAACTAATAAAACGCGCCACTGGAAAACTTTTAATGTGTGCTGCTTTATAATGATGACGGGTAAATGAAGTGTCGTGATTCGATATAATGACCGGGATTCCTTTGGCGGCTGTCTCTCGAGCTAATTCAGCAAGTTCAATTTGATCGCTCTCATTAAATTTATTTTGCGTGTAGGCAAGAGGTTTCGTATGTTCTGCGTAAGGAACATAGGGGGGATCACAATAAATTACATCACCAGGCTGTGCCAACGAAAAAGTGTTCCGAAAGTCATTTAAGATAAACTCAGCTTGAGCGCTCTTCTGGTGAAAAAGAAGCATCTCTTTTCTGGGGAAATAAGGCTTGTTATACAGACCAAAAGGCACATTAAAAATTCCTTTGGAATTATAGCGACATAATCCATTATATCCGTGTCGATTTAGGTATAAAAAAAGAGCGGATTTTTTTTTAGATGCTATGGATTGATTAAAATGATCTCTCATTTCGTAATATTTCGACTCGCAATTTACTGAAGGGTTAAAATATTGTTCACAGTAATTAATAAATGGTTCGCCATTTTTTTTTAGGGTTGAAAATATTTGGACCAAATCTGGATTACTCTCGCCCAGTATATAAGAGGAGTAATTCGTATTCATAAATATAACCCCGGAGCCGGTAAAAGGTTCGATTAATCGTTTGGCTGGTGGAAGGGACGTGATTATCTGATTGAGACAATTGTATTTGCTCCCTGCCCATTTGAGAAAAGGCCTAATTTTGGTCATATATTATTTTATTATAAGTTTGCTGAAGTATCTCATTTTGGGGGTAAAAGTGCTACACCGATAAGTATTGGTGAATGGTTAGAGCTTCGGTGAAAAGTATATGGGGGCATCATAATTAATTGTGGAAAGCGAGTCAAAATGGTTTGTGGTAAAGCAGCAAAATGGGCACTGTCTTTATCCCATATATAATTATACCCTGCATCCCAAATAAATATTCCTCCATTTTTACGGAGCGAATCTTCATTTATCCATGGACTTTGTTGTATTTCCCAATTTAAATAAGCCTTGGTGCTTGCCCCAAGATAAGGCGTTACCGAAGAAACTAAATAATTCGAGCCTGCAAGATAGGGAATGTTTGTCTTAAAGCGATCGTGCCATAGTTTAGATAATGTGTGGGCTATTTGTTGATTGGGTAAAAATGCATCACTTTCCGCGCGTTTGAATAATGTGAAACTACTCATCCTGCCAAGAAACAATAGAGCGCTCAGAAGTATAAAGGTTGCGATAAACTGAATCAGATTTTTTTTGTTTATTGCAGGTTTTAAATAAGCCAGACTGATGATCCCCAAAAGAAAAAAATAGGGTGTTGCCCAGCGCGTCGGGAAGTAATTGCCCGTCCAAATACATAGGAGAACAGTTAATATAAAAGGACCTAATCCCAGAAATAAAAGGAAATACCATGTAAAGCAATCTATTTTAATGGGAGATTTGGGTGTTTTGTAAAAAGGCCATAATAAAATGAATAAACCGGAGCATTGAATCATTTCGTTCACAATAAATCGTAGGGGGTATTTCAGATGAGATAAAAATGTTTTATCTGGGGTGTAATCTGCCGAGACGTTTTGAGCATAGGTTATGGTAACAAAATCATGTAAATAGAGCCAAATGAGATGGGGCAAGAGCATTAGAAGCATCGTTAAGATGCCTATATAGATGCCTTTGTTTTTAAAACTGATACGGCCAACTGGATGAATGATACATAGTAAAAACATAGGAATTAAAAGGAGCAATACTTGATATTTGATAAAGATACAAATAGCCGAAAGAATTCCGGTATAAAACCAAAATCTGATTTTTTGGGTTGTTAATGCTTGAAAAAAAACTAAAGCAAGTAACGCCCAAAAAGGAGATTGCATGGTATCGGGAGTTATATTAAACGAATTAATAGTGTAAAAAAGAACTCCCTCTAACATTAAAGCTGCCAAAAGAGCATGTAAGGGAGGGAGGATTTTTTTTGCCAGTTCCCAAACAGCAATAAATGTAGTAACTACCGCAAGTTGAGCTAGTAAATAAACCGGCCATCCGACGGTACCAAATAATTTAGTAATTCCTGCGCATAACCAGGCGGTAAGAAAGGGGTGTTTGTAATAGCCTAATTGCCATTCTAAACCCCAGGTAATCCCTTCAAGGGTATCATGGGGAACACTAGGCCGTAATAGGGAGGGACCTATGGTCCAGAGCAGGATATGAAGGATGATGAAAATCCAAAAATACGTTGTGGCTTTGTCAGAATAGTGATTTTTAGCGAGATTATTTTGCATGAATGTTTTAGTGCGCAATGTTGGATTATTTATTCGGCGCTAGTATGAGTTATATTGTACCTTCATTCAATAGTTACCCCTTACAATTAACCAATGCAGCGGTTATTCTGTTGCATCAGCCCCTGACAAAAATCTTTATTTAACCTGACTTGAAGCACTTCTTTGTCTTTAATTTTATAGATAAAATCAACTTCAAGATCTTTCTGAAACAGGCATTGAATTTGACTATCGTTACACGCATTGTGCTGAATGAAATTACGATGTACCTCTTTTTGCACCACGGCATCTTTTAAGTCAATATGCTTCAACTGATAGGTATATGTAACCGTCATGTTATTGAAAGAAATATCATTGAGTTCTGTTTTACTATCAACCATCACTGGCAGACCCTCATTAAGTTTTAATGTATCTGAGGGATATGCGCTGCTAAAGCAAATAAATGTGAATGCTGCTATTGTTTTTCTTAGTTTAAAAATATTCATTGATTTCCCCTTTTTAATTTCTTTAAACCGATTACAAATGTTCTTGTTATTAATCGGGGGTTTTTGAGCTAAAATTTCCTCCTTGCTAATGCAAAGGAGGAGTAAATTTTGGTAGAATTATTTCGATTATTGATAGTATTTCCTGGCAGCTATTTCAAGATCCATAAAATTAAAGTTAGGCCATTGAGCTTTATCCAGCCCTATAGTATTTTTTAGTAATTGAACATCCACATCCAAAACATAACAATCTTCACTTTCTGAATATTCAAATGCTCCCCATGGAAAGGCAAAGTATTTATTTTTCATTCCTCCATAACCGTCAAAATCTACTACCATATAATTTGTTTTACCGGATAATTTATTAATGACTAACTCGCTAATGGTGCCTAAGGTTATGCCATCAAGATTTTTAACCTTAAGCCCAGTTATATCACTGGTTTTAACGATGTGCGCATTGTCCATAATAATTCTCCTTCTAACGATACTAAGGTTTAATCCTTAGTAGTTGAACGAAACTCTTTTACTGCTTTTTCAGCCTGCTCTTTAGTGTAACCGTAATGTTTTTGTAATTTTCCGTAAATTTCTTGCTGGCTACCCTGGATTTGGGTTAAATCGTCATCGGTTAATTTACCCCAAGCCTGCTTTAACTGACCTTTAAGCTCTTCCCATTTACCTTCAAAAATATCTGTATTCATGATGTATTCCTCATTAAATGGTAATTACTGTATATTTATGACCATCCTTGGCCAAAGATTCCTTTATTAATTACTTATTGAAAATAGAGTAATCAACTTTACCGGGCAAGCGTGTTTTATCAACCGAATAATCGCTATCAGGTGATGTATCAGTATGCTCACAAATTAATCCAGAATTTTTAAGATTAAATTGGATTTTAACCACTTTACTTGGCAAGCTTATAGTATGAAACTCAAAATCACCGCTCATTACTGCATCAGAACTGCTATTTACAGTAAATACTTGTTCGGTTCCACCGTTAATTTTTTGAATATGACTTGGCTGAATATCAGCGCCATTTAAGTGAATTTTTGTAACTAATAAATCATCGGCTAATTTATTTTTTATTTTGATATCGAATCCGTCACAAGGAGTAGATGCTTGCGCGATTCCAGCAGCTAATAAAGAGGCAACACATGCTAATTTTAATTTATTCATATTTAATCTCCTGTTAATAATAAAACTCCAATGCCCGCACATTTAATGTGCCAGATGCTTTCGCATCGAAGTGACTTTTAATATAAATCATTTGTGACGCGTTTGTCAAATATATTTAAATAATATTTGTCATTTTTAAAAAGCTGGAAAATGGCATAAGTATTTTTCAAAATCAGAGGTTAATAATATCGGAGTAAGTGATGTATATAAAAAAGCCATGCTTGGCATGGCTTAAGGAATCTATAACTGGTGTTTGTATTCGATTAAAAGGTCGGTGAGTTCTTTGATGTAATATTTGGGGGCTTCAAGAGTACAGGGCATATTTTCTTCTTCAGCGATGAGTTTTAATTTAATATCATCCAGCCAGTTTTCAAATAATATTATTTTTTCATCTGTTGAAAGCTCAGGATCATCCTTTACTTCATTTGGATGATGATAGTATTTTGTCGGATTAGCTATTTTATCATTGTCCATAGGAACGCTCCTTAACTTATTATCACCTTATTATTTTTACTTATGTCACAATTATAATGACGATAATTTTAAAAATAATGTGACTTAAAATATAAACCTATTTGGGACGGAAGTCAAACTTAAAGTGATTCGGTAAGAGTATAAAATCCAGAGGACGGACGTTTGTCAATCTGTTTTATTAAAACCAGTGATGCAGCACAAGCAATAAAGCTTACCCAGCAAGGAGCAAGCCATACCATGTGGTTGAGATGGGCCTGCTGAGCTAATGGGAGGCTAATTGCGCCAATACTTGCAGCAATTGCCCAGGCTGTTGATACCCCACGACACCTGTATTTGGCGGGCAGTTGTAAATAGAGATAATAATATAAAGCGGCACACAATAAACCATTGGCCATAATATAAAATACCAATCCACATAATATTCCTGTAATAGATCCAGTGGCAGTAAAAACAAACAGGACCGGTGCGCTTATAAAGGCAGAGGCCATGCTATAGAGTAATAAATGCCTTACTTTATCCGGAGGTGTGTAACTCGCAATCGGGAGGGCGATTAATGCGGATAATAGTTGCGATATGGAGCCTGCCCAAGCGCACCCTTTGGGTGACCACACTCCAGAATCTGCGGCATAGGAAACCCAGAAGACATTGCAAATGTAAACGGTAACGCTAACAAAAGTTCCCAAAATAGCAATATTGATAAGGCCTGGTAATTCCTCTTTGAAGATTTGTTTTACAGAGGCTTGATTTGGAAAAAATTCAGGAGACTCATCTATTTTTTTTCGTAAGCTGCATATCCAGAGAGAAAACAGACCTACTATAAAAAAGACCAGACGCCACAATCCATCGATTTCTATGGTTTGCAATAACGCAGCTGTTGCCCCACCAAAAAACATTCCAGCGGCACCTCCAGCGGCCACCCAACTGCCTGCAAGAAGCGGGTTGGATGATTGGTGCTCAACCATAAACATGGCAGAGTTGTTCATCTCCCCACCGAGAGCCAATCCCTG
Source organism: Legionella sp. (assembly GCA_030694525.1). GTDB lineage: Bacteria > Pseudomonadota > Gammaproteobacteria > Legionellales > Legionellaceae > Legionella. The sequence continues at coordinate 12,624 of JAUXYG010000189.1, forward strand.
GGCTATTCGTAATATCAGTAATCCCCAGGTAGCATAAACGCCGATGGTAGCGAATCCAGGTAACAGAGCAATGCCCATTGTTGCTAAACCCATTAGAGCAGCGGACATAATAAGCGGGCTTTTTCTGCCGTTTCTATCGGCTGATTTACCAAAGAACCAGCCCCCTAGAGGCCTTGCGAGAAATCCCACTGCGAATAGAGCAAAAGATAACATCAAGCTATACTTAGAAAGAGGAAAAAATTGATTTGCAAAAATAGATTTGGCTAGATAGAGGTATAAACTAAAATCAAGCCATTCTAAAAAGACTAGAGACACAACCACTATTGATGCTTTTTTATTCATTCGCTACACAAAAATTGTCTGTATTACAAGTTTGAAATGATACCAGAAATGACGTGGTTAATAGAGTATTCTCTACCTAATCAAGGAAATTTAATGCAAGATTATAATATTGGCACATCGGGGTGGAGTTATGCGGGATGGCTCGGTAATTTCTATCCGGAAAAAATCAAATCCAGTTCCATATTGCCGTATTATGCAGAAAGGCTGGATAGTGTTGAGCTTAATAATAGTTTTTATCAGATTCCTAAAGAACAATATGTTAGAAAGTGGGTGGAAATCTCTCCGCCGCACTTCATGTTTGCTTGTAAGGCCAACCGTTATATTACCCATTTTAAAAAATTAAAGGAGACAACAGATACCGTCGAAAAAATGCTCGCTGTCTTTCGCAATTTCGAGCATAAATTAGGCCCTATTTTATTTCAATTTCCACCTTCCTGGCCAAAAGATATTCCTTGTTTAACAGAATTTGTCGCCTCGCTACCTCAGGATTTGCTGTATACATTCGAATTTAGGCATAAAAGCTGGTTCAGTGATGAGTTGTATGAATTATTAGCAAAACATCAAATGTCTTTATGCTTTTATGATCATAAGATGTATCGATCCCCCGAAGTTGTCACTTCTAAGTTGATATACATTCGCATGCATGGTCCAAATGCAGAGGCCTATAAAGGTGCTTATGAGGAGGCAACACTTTTGGATTATGCCAAAAAATTAACCTCCTGGCGCAAAGAAGGAAAGCTAATTTATTGTTATTTTGATAATGATGAGAAAGCCAACGCACCCCAGGATGCGCAGCGTCTTCGTAAATTGTTGAACAATTAAGGGGCGGGGGAAATAGCGTCATTGTAAAACTCAAAAATTCTGTATGGATATTCTTCAATCCCTGGTAATTCAATGCGAAAGGTAACTGAAAAAAATGGTTGGGTTTTAACCTTTAATGTAATCGCCCTGATTCTAACGAAGATAAGAAATCTGGATAATTGCTCTCACGCAAATAAAGCATTTATTCAAGTAGGTTGGGTCATTTTGACCCAACAAATGCTACTGGAGTTTGGTGACTATAAAGTGTTGGGTCAATGACCCAACCTACAGTGCTTCCTCGGCAACAGGTAATTTGAGGCAATTCGACTATCCAAAGTCAGCTAATCATAATAATACCTTAAGTTTCTTCATTTATAATAGGATGCTTTAAATACAAATTGATTTTGTATTTGCACAATAAAAAGTCTCGGGATGAGAGTAATGTGGAGCATATATTAAATTGGTGTGCGATTTTATATGCCGAAATTTCCTTTGTTTTTATTAAACAAAGAAGTTTTAAACGAAATCATTAAGGCTAATTACATGTATCCAAATCATTTTTATTTTTCACAAAAAACTCTCGAAGTACGTTACAGCCACATACCGTCAGGCGAAATAAGTGTTGACAGACTTATTAAAAATCAACCTTATTGGAAGCTACCTATAACGACTAGCCCTAAGAAGCATAAAACATTGATACTCGCTGATTGGACCATGGCCAATTGGTCCATTAAAAAGCAACAAGAGGTTATCAGTCACCTTATTTCACTAATTGACGCTGGTTTTCCAGTTTATATTTGGCAAGATGGTCACATCGAACTCATTACAGTTACAAATTGTGCCAGCTTAGTGACCGATCAGAGAACTGCAGAACGCGTGACGCCTACTACATCAAATAATTTAGAAAAACAGGTGATTTACCACTTACCTGAGGTAGTGAAAGATCAGCTTTTAATTCTTGATGATTATCAAGTGAATGGTTTACTAGATCCTGCTGTTTTTACCACCCCTCGAGAACTTGATTGTATCGAACTAATTAACACAAAATTTCCCTTAGATAATTTACGTTCTGTTTTAATCAATACAAAACCACCGATTATAGGTCTAACCGACAGTTTTTTCTCTGAACAGAATTACGAGCAAATAAAAAAAATTGAGGAATTGATTCCGGAGATACCTTTAACCAGTAACTATGATAAAGCTACTCTTACCGGAATAATGGCCGATGAATTACTCGAGAAAAATCAAATTAAGATAAAAGGAAGAGTATTTAATATTAATCAGCTTAATTATTTAGAATATGTCACTTTAGAAGGAGTTTCTTCCCAGACCTTACACAAGATTCTTCCATTATTTCCTATATTAAACAAGATTCATTTACTCGACTTTAATGAATCGGAGCTAAATTTTGATGAGCAAATTCAGTTTCCTCATTTGGAGCAAATTAAACTCACCAAATCTACGATGAAGGGTAAAACCTTAGCCCAATTTTTAGTTCAATCTCCCAAAATTAAAACGCTTTTTTTAAATCATGGATCATACATTTCTGGTGATTTTAAGATAGAAAAATACCTAACATCTCTTGAAACGGTAAGACTGAATCGTACGCAGTTTCCTGGAGAAAAATTACGAGCATTAATTTCCCAATCCGCAATAAAATGTCTTGTTTTTGCAAATGGACCAATTAGTAAAAATATTTTAACTGAAGATATAGAAGTTCCATCATTAGAGTCTTTGGAAATAATTAATTGTGAGTCTGAGGCCAGGAATTTAAATCAAATGCTGGTTAAATTTGGTAATCTGAAAAGTCTGATTCTTAAAGAAGGCATTATTTCTTCTAGAGTTCCTTTTAACATGGAATTTGCCCTAGCACAATTAACTACACTCAAAATTAATATAAGTATGTTTAATTCGTGGAGCAGTGCTTTTAATAAAGCACCTTTGCAAAAATTAATTTTAAATGACGAAGATGGAAATTCTGCACTAATAAAACCTGATTCTTTCAATTTTAATAAGCTTAAGTATTTTGGACTCAATAAAAATAATTTGAATATTGATATTTTAAAAAAACTGCTTCTTAGCGCGACTCAACTGACCCATCTTGATTTACAAGAATGTCGTAATTTAGATAAAGTTAACGAAGCACTCCATTTAAAATCTCTTGAAACGCTTGATCTTGCCAACACAGATATTACCGCTAAAGCGCTTATCTTTCTTTTAAATCATGCTCCTAAATTAAAACTTCTCGATTTAAGTGGATGTATCCATTTAAATATTACCATTGACCTTCAAAAATATTTGATGTCAATAAAAAAAGTATATTTACCCAGTCATATTAAACCGATGCATATAGAAAAGGATCCAGGTCAATTTGCTAATATTGATTTTGCTCAGGAGGTGTCACCGAATTCGTTGATGGATGGACTCAGTTTGAACGATTTAGCCTATCCTATGGCTCCTGATAATCAGAGTTCACCAAATCGAGATTTGTCTTCAATTGCTGCGGGTATTTCATCCAGTAAATTTCGCACCGAACAATTAATGGATGCTGATACGTCACATAATGCCAATAAAGAATTTAACGTAAAAAGAGTGTTTTTTCCGATATTACCTAGTACTAGAATGCCAGATGTAGGCGATTATCGTTTTAATATATTCAATTCAGTAACAATTAAGCAAGATACGTGTTCGATAAATAATGCTTTTATACTTAAAAAATCGGGTGATTTAAAATTAGGATCCTGTAACCCTTTAATTTGCTCTGAAGACGACTTGCAAAAAGCGATGCCAACACTTCAGGAAAAAAATAAAGATTATTATTTAGGTAAGTATACTTTAACTCTCTCAAATACATGGCATCCTTTACCCTCACTCTCTTCAGCAGAACAGTTGACTCATTACTCTTTAACTCCCCCAATAGAAGCCGAGATTCAATACTCTCAACAAGATAATCAATATTATATTCGTAGTATAAAAACCAATCAAAGGGTAACTATAAATTATATTATTGAAGTATCTAATAATCTTACTGTAAGTATTCCACAAGAAGTTGAAGAGTTAATATTATTTTTCAGAGGTTTTGGCAATAAATCTTTAATGATTAATGAGGAAAAGGCTACCGGGGAAGATTATATTCAAGCAATTATAGAACAAAAAACAGGTTCGTGCAGACATCGGACGCTTGCTTTTTTTCATCTGATGAAAATACGTCATCCTGAGATTTCGGTTCGAATCATAGCGAATGATTGTCATTCCAAAGTTGAAATTGAATCGGAAGGACAGTGGTGTGATGTCGATTTAGGTGGGTATAGTGCGAAGCTCAATATTTATAAAGATAATACTCCAGATAAGCCAGAGTCTGCACTTCCTCCTCAGCCTCAAACAAATAACCATCTTCCTGAGGCAGATGCTCCAATCAGTGCTAATGATCCTGTTCAAAATCCACATTCTATACTTTCAAAACAACTTGAAACATGGAATAAGGTCAAAGTACAGCCTCTTTCAGTGAAACAATATTGTAAAAAATTAACCCAACCTGATGATACTAAAAAATATTTAATCGATGTGCCAAATCAATCTGTCGGAGAGGCTTTTCTGTTAACGATTAAAAATTTTTGTAATCAAACGCATCATCGATTTTATTATATTGATTCACCTGAGGATTTGGTTTGTTCTGGACGATATATTAAAAATCATGATGGAAAAGGTTTTTTGTTTGAGGGACCAGGAGGACCACTGCATGATTTTTTAACAAAAGAAGAGAATGTTAAAAACACCGCATTACTGTTAATAAATTATCAAAATTTCAAAGCCGATGATATTGTGCGTTTGAATAAAGTTGTTGATGACGAACGTAATGCCGATGGCACACCTCTTCCTCACAATATGGTCGTAATAGGAATTATCAATTCAACGGACCCGAATAGTTACCAGGGGGAAGATTTTTATTCCCGTTTTGATAAAGTGGAGATTTGTCCTTTTTCCGAAGAGGATCTTTCTTTGGCATATCCGCATTTTATAAAAGAGGTCGATAAAGCTACTAATCCACCACCGCCTAGTATTAATTTATTCAATATGCCTAATTGGCAGGAAAGACTTCTGGGAAAATGGACTATAAGTAAAAATAGTTTTCATTTTCAGTCTGGGGAGCTTGTAAAGGTACTGGAACATAGTGCGACTATTGGGATTCAGAACGGACCCTGGAACGATAAATCGTTTGAGTATTTCTGGAAGCACGCTTATGTTAATGGTTTTATTGAGTTTGCTGGTCAACGAATCACACTTCCACCTAATTTTAAAATTGTCGAACAGGAGGGGTATGATTGGGATACATTACTTATTAATTTAAATTTAAAAAGAGGTATTGCACCGACAGCGCACGTCTTAAACCCTACACGTTTAACGTCCTTTTTCACAGATTATGAACTGGACCCGGGAAATAAAACATTGGACAGGATCCCCGGTATTTTGGAAAAAAATGCAGGTGAATTTCTAACAGTGAATTTAACTCGTTCTCTGAGTGAAGATGAATGGGCTATGATTTTGACTGAGTGCGACAAACTGAATATTAAATTGTTGTGTCATGTTATGTCGGGAGTTGAGCTTCCCGATTGGTTTCGTATGGGAATGCCAGAATCACCTGAGCCAATCGTTTGGGATTCTGACATTACTGCTCCACTAGTAATTATCGAAAGTACCGATTGCGATACAACGATTGCCCAAATTAATAGTAGGTCTAATGATTGGATATATATCAACGCTTCTGAACTGGAAACCTCCGATATCCTGACCCGTATAGACTGTTTCTTTAACCAAGAGCAGTCTCGTTTCGAATTTTCTAAAACGGAGCGAATTTTATTACAGGCTCTTAAAGAAAATAAAAAAATAATCTTAACCGGTGATTTTAACAGTAGTTTTATCGATTGTATTATGCCTCTAATCCTATCTCGTCAAATAGAGGAGAATCCTTTAGGTGCTCTCGTAATTATTTACGATTCTAAGGATCATCTGTTCCCCAATACGGTTTATCATAATGTTACTGCGGCTGAAAAAAGAAAGATTTTAAGCGCAGCCTATGATAAAAAAGCATTGAAAATTCTATCTGATGAACATTACAAAGAAAGTTTATCTCAGCTTAAAGCACGCATTACATTCTATCTGGCGCACAATGAAACAGGCACTGATGCCGCCTGGAGCGGACTGGCAGTATTACCCCCTCATGGCACGCTTCCACAATTTGATTTGAACAACAGCAGGGAAAAAACGGACTATTTTATTGGGTGTAAGCTAGAACAGATTTGGAATGTATTATGTTACTCACCCTTTATTTATTTAAGCGGTTTAACGGGGGTGGGTAAGTCCACTTTTGTTGAACAATATATTGGATCTGATCCCAATGTGGCTTTTTATCAGGATGTAGAGGAACTTAAAAATTGGGCACTTGACTCTTCCGACAAAACAAAAATAATATTTTTTGATGAAGCCAATATTGGTTCGCGCAAATGGAGTGAATTTGAAGGATTGTTTCACAATCCTCCCGGTATTGAAATCGATGGGGTATATTATCCATTAACGGACAAACATAAAGTTATTTTTGCTGGAAATCCTGCCAACTATGGAAATGAAAGACAAATTGCCCCTTTATTTAAACGCCATGGGAATGCCTTAGTATTCAATGCCATGCCGGTAGAGTTTATTTATGAAACCGTCTTAAAACCAATCTTTAAAGGGACCATGCTAGAAAGCAGGACACAGGAATTATCTGAGATTTACTTGTCTCTTTATAGATATATTGTGAACCTGTCTCACAAAGAGGTCCTAATTTCTGCCCGTGAGTTGCAAATGATGGCATTACAAACTTTAGTTTATCATCAGCAATTCCCTCAAGCAGACATTAGAGCGGTAGCTGCGCATTATACTTATGAGATTGGTAAAACGCTGGTTCCTGAAACACAATTTAAAGAATTTTCTCAGAAATTTAATGCGCCTGCTTTAGAGCGAGTCGTAATTCATTCGCAAAATAAAACTCAAGGCTCTTTTGTTGTCACGCCATCACGCCAACTCATAACGGATCAATTGAACGATTTACTTTATTTGCGCCAATACAGACAAAATGGGGCATTAAACGATGCACAGAATTTTGGTGGTATTGGTGGCATTATTCTGGAAGGTGAACCAGGAGTTGGTAAAAGTGAGTTAGTGATCAATACTTTAATTGCCCATCAATTCAAAGAGGGAACTTTAAATAAAGTTTCAACGGAGGGAACTATATTTTACCGCGTGTTAGTTAGTATGCAACTGGATGATAAAAAAGCGTTACTGCTTAAGGCATTTAATGAAGGGGCTGTTGTTATCATCGATGAAATAAATAGTTCTCCTATGATGGAGCGTTGGTTAAATGACTTATTGATGGGAAAAAACCCTCTGACCAAGCAACGTCCTGGACGTCCTGGTTTTTTAATTATAGGCACCCAAAATCCGGTGACTATGGCGGGAAGAAGACGCCCTGGTAATGCTCTGGCAAGAAGATTGATTACCACAGTGCTTGCTCCTTACTCTGAAGAAGAAATGGTCAGTATTTTAATAGAAAAAGAAATTGAGCCCAAATTAGCGCACACAATGGTTGAAATTTATAATGTTAAATTGGTAGAAGCGCGGCTAAAAAATCTTAATCCGGCCCCTACTTTTCGAGATTTATTAAGGACGGCAAAAAACTATTATCACGCATTAACTAAAGAAGCTATCAGTTTGTTTACCCAATTAAATTATACTGCTTTATTAGAATCTTTACTCAAAAATAATCATCGGCTGCAGCTTAACTCGCTTTCTATTTTAAGAAAAAATGCATCACTTTCTGTTTTTGAATTGTTTAATGCTCACCCTGAACTTTTTGAGCGATTTATTTCATCGGAATTCTCAGAAGATAAATTAGTTGCGTTGATAAAATTAATTTCAATGACTCAGGAAAAATTCGATTTTATAGGTCTCCGCCAAGTACTTTTGGAAGCGGAGTCTATTTCTTCTGAGGAATTATCTGTTGTTATTGAAAATTTCAATATTATTTATGATTTTTGCCTTGATAATAAGTATCCGTTTGATCATTTTTTAAATAATAGTAAAAGTACAAACATGGAAATGCTTTGTGGTTTTATCAAGGATTTTGGAAGCGAGGCAGATTTGGTTCTTAATCTACTTCAAGCTCCGGAGTGTACAAAAAATCGACTTCATTTGGTTAAAATCATTCTTGAAACTTTAGACCAAACATCATCTCAAAGGGAGCTTTTTATAAAGCAGTTTTCCAAGCTATCTACGAATCAATTGGAAGTATTATCTCAATTGGGTGGTGCATTGACTAAACATGAAATTTCGTATCATTTATTACTCAATACTATGCTCAATAAACCAGAGGAAGCAGGAATTGAACTTTTTAATACATTATCTCTATTTGAAACATTAGGTGCCAATTTCTCAACGATTAAGAGAATTAGACATCAGCTAAATAACCTATCGTCTTCATCAATACGGATTCTAAATGAGTATCTTCAGCATGAAAATAAGGCTTTAGAATTGTTAAGAGAAATCCAAAGTAATAAATTTTTTACTCTTAAGGCGATAATCCAATATGCTTCAAAGTACGAGGAACATATTTTAAGAGTTTGGAAGAGTGGGGTGTTTTGTTTAACTCAGATACATCACATAAGTAAATGGCTGCAACAAAATGGAGAAGACAAGGACGCGTGGTTGTCGCAATTACTTCTTGTTTGGCCGCAACAAACCATTACACTGACTAATTTATTGCGATTATCGCTTAATAAGGACAAGAGCGTTTTTCTAAATGTTCTTTGTAGTAAAGTTTTAAGTCTTCTCAAAAAGGAAAAAAAAGATGCCGGACTTCTTGTTTTAAATTATGAGTCGATCCACAACGGTACTGCTTGGAGTCATTTTGAATTGTCTGATTCAATAATATTTAGTGAAGTGCGTGTATTCTTGTTAAAACACCTTGAGCAAGAGACATTTGTTGCATCCAATAGCTCAGACCCTAAATGCTGGACTCAGGAAAAAAACGCAGAATTTCTTGATTTTATCTACACTCAATATAGTAATTCATTTAAAAGTAACGTGGATACACAAAATAAATCTCATTTGTTGGTAATTGCTGAAGAGTTAAATAAAGCAAATTTGCCCGCCTCAAACAGTAACGTTTCTCCAGATTTAAAAAAGGCTTTAACGCAAAGAATTTCAAATTACCAAAATTGTTTCTGGATACGGCGAACACGTCGAGAGAATGCGAGTCACCTTATGGAAACCATTTCCAAAAGTACTCATTTCATGGAAATTCTAAAAGCAATACATGAAGCGCGAAAGAACATTATTTTTAATGATACGCATCAAGAAAAGAACATGCATCGCCGTGGTAAAAGTCGTTATTATGCCGCTCTAAATGAAATGGAGGAGGTATTACTCCAATACTGGACGCATGATCCTGAATCACTGGCTGAATTTAAAGTGTATCATGATGAATATAAAACATCGTTAGATTACAATTTTGGCTGTTATATTGAAGCATTGAATTTTGAGTCCAAGGGCAAAAATTCAATAAAAAATAGAAGTGTTCTTATTTCAGATTATTCAGCAGATGAATTGGAAATTTTATTAACTCCCGCTAAATCACACCCCGGATATCTTCATGCTTTAGCGAGAGAAATTAAAGAAATGATAAGTACAATGCAGCAATTTGAATTATTACATCAAGATAATCCGGCTATAAAACCTTCTTAACTGAGGCTAAAACATTTCTCAGCATGCAGCGGTGCATGCTGAATATGTGAGAGCTGTTGCGGTAATTTTGTAGAACTATTAACCCATATAGTGGAAGATATTACCCAAGGTAAATTCTGGCTTTAACTAAACTCATATAATCAGTATACTCATTTAATTTGCTCTGGTGAGGACTTCCATGTGGAAAATGAACTTCTGTGATAAGTTGTAATTCAGATGAATCGTGTACTCATGAAGCGATACATTATTAGTATCCTTTTTCTAATGACCTTGATAAGTACAATTCAAGCCCATCAACCAACTATTGATAAAAATGTGCAACAAACCTTTTCTAGTCAAAAGAACAATCAACAGGTTGCCTCGCTAATTATTTTCTTTAAAACCAGTCAAAGTATCCCGGAATTTCTGCAGACTATTAAGTCTAATCCCCATATTTCTATTGAGCCATTAACCTTTATGCCAGCAGTGATTGTGACTTGTCCTATAGATCCATTGATTTTAGAAAAAATTTCTCTTTTCCCGAGTGTTGTTTCTATCGCGCTAAACAAACCAGCAGCAGAAAAGATAGAAATAAGTCCGAGCACTAAAAAACCCAGGATCCAGTTTCGTTATCCAGGAATTGATAAATGGTGGGCTCATAACTTTAAAGGGCAATCGGGGGTTATTGGGATCATTGATTCTGGAATTGATGCAACCCATCAAGCATTTCTTACCAAAAATATCATTATTAATAAATCAAAAAATTCAGGATATTACAGTTATCCTGAAGGAATCAGAAGCCCACATGGAACGGGTGTGGCTTGTATTTATGCGGGATACCCTTTAGACGAAGACGAGCATATAAGAGGGGTGTCTTATAAAGCTCCGGTTATTCTCTCGGCACTAGCTGGAGAAGGGGAGAAGAACATTGAGAATTTTTGGATAACGTACTCGAGTCTAAACTGGATGTTTTCTCTCAGTCCATTGAAACCATCCATAATCAATTACAGTTTTGGCAATGGGGATGTGACCTGTCCATCATGCCCTGACTGGAGCGGAATGAGTAAAGTCGTTGATTACATCGTCAACACGCATAAAATATTATGGGTAACCTCGGCGGGGAATAATGGGTATATTACGCAGAGAAAAACAGCCCCTTATGTTTCGACATTAACTGTACCTGCGGATAATTATAATGCCCTGACCGTTGCCAATATGAATATGTATGTTGCCGATAACGAAAATGATACCCGCAAATATAATCGCGAAAAACATGTCATTCGTTATTCAAGCAGCAGAGGGCCCACTCTTTTGGGCCGTAAAAAACCCGACATTACCGCGCCCGGGAACGATACCTACACGTGTGCTCCCGAAAAAGCCTATCGCTTAATGGGTGGAACAAGCGCTGCGGCACCTCATGTGGGTGGGGCTGTGGTATTGGTGGAGGAGGCCGGAATTACTAATCCTATGGCAATTAAAGCCTTATTAATTAACAGTGCTGACAGTTGGACTGATAGTAATAAACCCGGCCCAGATGATCCCGCTTATCCTTACAGTGGTGGCCATCATCCGGTTAACGGTTCTGAATGGAATCCCACTTATGGTTGGGGGTATCTGAACATGGAACATGCATATAACCAACGAAAACATATTATTTCAAGTCAACTTACTCTAAAGCACCCTTTTATTGATTATAAAATGAAATTAAATGCTTTGGATAAGATAACTTTGGTTCATGAGCGCAGGGTAGGATTTACCAATGAAGGACAACCGTGGAAATTAAGCCATCTCTCTCTTGAAGTTTTTGACTCAAGAACACAGGAACTTTTAGCTTCCGATGCAAGTTCAATAGATACCATACATCAAGTGTCTTTGTGTTCCATGCAGAAACCGAAGTCATGTACCTCCACAGATAGCCGTGAGGTTGTAGTCCGTGTTTCGCTATTGGATAATATATTGGAGGGTGCGCATCAGGAGGAATTTTCTCTTGCTTACAGTTGAACTAATTTATAATGTACAGCCTATTTTTCAAACTTGTATTTTAATTTAAAATACGGACGCCATCCTTAAATATTCTACTATGGGTTGATAATTTCAAATATCGTCAGCTTGCCTCAGATTAGCGCTCCATTATTTATGTAGATTTATCATAAACCTATCTGACATGTCTTCCCTGCATGCTGGCTGAGGTATCCCCTCATAATTTGAATGTACAATAATGTTGTATTATTAATTGTCTTCCCCACGCAGGCGGGAATCTGTTCAATAAATTGTCATTATGATTAATATTTGGATGGTGCTCCATCTGCGTGGGGATGACAAGAGCTTCTTTTTAATCAGTTTAATTTCTCAGTGATTGCATCGTGCTCATCATAATCGTCTTCGTTAGTGTCTTCCATAAATGAGGGTATTGTAAAAAATTGATTGATATTTTTAGATAATATGGATAGGTTGGGTGCATTATCAGTCTGAATAGTGGATTTTTTTAGAAGTGTATGTAAAACCTCAACGAGCTTAGGAAAATCTAATAAAGGAGCAAGTAACGATTTTTGTTCACTTTCATCCTGTATCGAACGGTTCAACAAGAGTAAATCCGCTTTAATAGCTTCTGGTAAGTAAGGGTTTGTGGCAAGGATAGATTCCAATAAGGATAATTGTTTGTACTTTAAAAGCTGAAAAAGAATGGAGTGCTCTGAATCTGAATATGGATTTACAAGTTGAAAATACAAATCCTGAGTACTAATTTTGGGATTGATCTTTTGCAATAACTGAATTCCTTCCAAAGATTTTGATAAATATAGGCTGTGAGGCAATTTGATGTTCGTTCCTACCAGGCGTATAGTCGAGTCACTTGATACTTCTGAAATTAACTCAGGATATGAATAGAGTAATATGTTGAGAAAATTCACTCCAGCCTTTTTAGGTAATAAGTAGTCAAACAAATTACTATTATCAAATTGTTCATAAAGCAACGTTTGTTTGGTTATTAACTTACCAAAATCAGGGCGTTCTTCTAATAATTGAGTTAAAAATTCTATTCCTTTATTGTGATGCAACAGTTTTTTTAATACCGTTTCATTCTTATTAGCCGGACTTGATAGTTCACAGTTAAATTGGAATACTTCCAATGGCATAGTAGTGAATATTTCTGGTTTTAATTTGATCAGAACTGATAAGAGTTCGCATCCTTTATTTGATGAAGCGAGATTGAAAAGACTCATTAAATTGGCTGCTTTAGGTGCTATTTTAAAATCGGTGTTTATCAGGTCGCTCGCCTTAATAGAATTCACCAGATCATGATTTAGATTAATTATTTCTAAAAAAAACTCAATCCCCGGATCTCTTTTTGTTAAGTTAAAAAATAAATTCGATTTAAAACCACTGATGTTTGATGACTCAAATAAAGTGGACATAATTATATTTTGGGCAATATTTGCGTTTTTTCCCAGCAAGAGCTTTAATAAAAATATTCCATCGGAGTCTTGAACGAGCAGATGAAGTATGGAAGAGAGTGGGATGTATCTATTTAATGGCTCACATAATTTTTCGGCGCTTATTTGTTTTATTCGCGCAGTATTATATTTGAGGAAATTTATAAGAATTTCGATCCCTTTTTTTGAGGTACATAATAGATATAAAGGAATGACATCTATATTTGCTAAATCCATTACCAAAGAGGGTTTAGAAAAAATAGAAATTTCGGGTATCATTTGAGCTATTTTAGGATTATTTTTTAGCCATATAAACATGAAAGGGAATATACGGGTCATAGATGCCATAATCTGCGCTATCGATGTTATCGATATATTCTTGTCATCAAGAAAGCACCGCTTTAAAAATTCGATATCTATAGTAGATGCAAAGGAAGGATTTTCATGTACCCATGATGCCAGGTAATGGAAACCATCATTGGTGTTCATAAGATATTCAAATGTAGTTATACCTGTGAGGCTTTTTTCCTGCATGAATTCAATGTTTATTTTGGCTCTGAATTGTGTGTTCCTATCTAATAAGGGGATAATAATATTATGGATTTTAATAATTCTGAGTAATCGGCTTAGCAGGGATAACCCTTCAATTGATTTATTTTCAAATAAGAGCTTGATCACATTTTTATGGGAAAAAAGTTTATTCAGGCTACCTTCACTGGGGTTTTGGATTAAATCGCTAGCATATTTTATGAAAGCCTGATTCGGGTTTGTAATCTCTTCTTTAATAGTTTGTTTGGCTATCAAAGATTCTGGCTTAGATCCCGTTGGTGTGGGTTTGAGCTCAATAGCTTGAGCTTTATTTGAACGATTTCTTTTTCTAATAGTTTGAGGTTTGTTGTTTTCATTAGTCTGATTCGCAGCAAAATCCGTTTTAGTGGTCGCCAAAGCTTGCCGGGAAGTAAGTTTCGTTGCAATTTCCACATCAGATAATTTTAAATGAAAGTGCATAATTTCTTTGGCCAGATCAACTTTACCCTCTTTAAGATAGCGTTCCGCAAGTTCTGTAAATTGTTTTTTTACTTCAAGTTCAGAAATTTTTTCCTGAGGAGAAAGTGAGAAAGAACTACCAACGTTCCCTAATAGATAGGTTAAGAAAGGAGAGAATCTTTTTGATTCATAAATCATTAAGATTTTTTGGGCACGTGTTATCGATACAAATAAAGCAGATAAGGCTTGTTCTTCTTCCAAAGTCAGGTCAACAATTCCCTTACTTTCTTTTGATTTTTGTTGGTTCCATTTATTAAATATGGAATGTAAATCCGGGTTGGTGGAAATAGGTTCCCATAGAATGACTACCTCAAAATCAAGGCCAATGACTTGTTTGGTACTTAGGATATTATTGGATGAGACCTGGGATTGAATTTTAAGTCGTATTTTAGGCGTCAGATAGTCATTTAAAACTACTGTTTTGGCTGATTGCCCATATTTTTTAATATTATTGATATTTTTTTCATCAAGCAGTTGGATTGAGCCATCTGTTGTTTGTGCTGATTTAATCGTTGAATACAGGCGACGGGTGTTCTGATAAGCATGTTTTATATTGATTAAGTGGCTGGCAGCTGCTGCAATATTTGGTGGGCATCGCCAGGTTCGCGTCAAACAATATTCCGAGTAAGCTCCGTAATGTTGGTACATCAGTTGTTTTAAAGTGACGTAATTGTAAGGTGAAGACACGAGACATTGCTCAATATCTATTGTGGCTACGAAACGCTGATCTTGCGAAAGCTTTATAAAATAAAAAAGGGCTAAAGGAGGGAGATTTTGAAATTCATCACCAAAGACGGCAGCAAATTTTGGTAGATCATTTAAATTTAGTGTTGAAACCATAGGGTCAGATAATTGATTTCTATTTAAATAATCTTGCCATTGAACCAGCCGTTTAATGATGTCCTCTTTAAGGATTGGGCCTGTAAAGTAAGATTGGCGAGCGCCTAATCCCTGATAAGTCTTGACTCCCAGTGCTTGAATTAAACTCAACTCATAATGCAGCTCTTGATTAAATTCATCGTTTTTCTCTTTTTTACTTTGAGGAACTGGATGGTTCGGCCAGTTCTCCTTTACCCACGTGTTGAATATATCTTTGGTTACAATGGTTAGCTTTTGCTCAGGATTATTTTCCTTTTTAGGAAGAACTGAGTCGATCCAGGTGTCCCAGTTACCAAACTGAACATCGGGCCACAAGGGTGATTTAATTCGTCGGTATTCTTCCTGTAATTCATCGATTAATGCGGGAGATTGTGATAAGAACAGCACAGGTAAATGCTGCTCCTCCTGAAGATGGGTTAATCTGTCCATTACCGACAGCATTAAATTAAATAATACTACGGTTTTTCCGCCGCCCGGGACACCAGTCAATAACAAAGGCATGGTTTTTTGCATGGCCTCATGCTGATCTTTATCAAACACCAAATTGATGTCGTTATATTTAGGGTAGGGCACGGCTTCAACGGTTTCAGATCCTTCATTAATCTTGAACTGGTTCTGAATATCCAATTCTTTCGTTACAATTGAGGTAGTGCTTGCCTTCAGCCTTTTCTTTAAATCTTCATATTTATGATCTTCGAGGGCGTTTAAAATCAGTAATTTATATTGTCCTTCATGGATCATATAGGTGAAAATGAGACGTTTTTTCTTGTCCGCCTTGATGCGATAAATGCTCCTGCCATGAAAATCCATACCCGCAAGTTTTTTAGACTGAGATAACTGTCCAGTCAAAATAGCCTGAATTTCTGCTTCGTAGCATTTCAAATCTTCTGGGGTTATATTATTTTGATCGTAAAGAAATTGGGGCATGAGTTAACCTTGAATTAATAATAAATACAAAGATAAAATATTGGACATATACTAATAAAATATGATTTTTATTGCAACTATTAGGTGAATTAGTTTCCAGTTGAGATTTTTTTCTCATTGGAATGTATGAACTGGACACCTTTATTTATATATCAAAATTGCTGTTACACGGGTCAGATGGATGGCTTATTATCCGATTAAATAGTAATGTATTGCTAAAAAAAAGGATTTTATTTAATGAAAAAAATGTTTTGCGTGGTTCTGATTTGTACTAGTCAGTTAACTTATGCGAAATGGACAGTTGAGGTGGCGCCCTATATTTGGGCAAGCGGACTTTCCGGCACCCAGCATACAGCGGGTTTAAAATTTAAAGTTTCTGAGTCTTTTTCCGAATTATTAAGAGAACTTGATTTCGGAGCGATGCTTTGGCTTGCTGCTTACCATGATAATGCAGGTATTTTTTTTAATGGAATATACAGCAAGGTCTCTGATAAGCTCCGTATCGATCGACTGGATATTGATTTAAAAAGTACGCTGAGTATTGACAGCCTGGGTATTTCTTATCGTTTGGGGGAAAATAAAGAGTGGTACTTTGAACCTTATGCTGGGGCTCGATATACTTTAAATGATAATAAAGTAACGATTAATACCCTGGGTATTAATCAAAAATACAATTGGACCGATGCCATTGCAGGGACGCGGTTAAATTATAACGTGACTTCTGCTTTTAATGTGGAAGGTGCTGCAGATTACGGACAAGGTTCTCATTCACATAGTTATAATTTCACTGCACTTCTAGGCTACCAATCCCCTCATCATTTTAAAAATACTCGCTTTTATTTAGGTTATCGTTTTTTGCATCAAAACTATCATCACGGGACCGGTTTGAGATATTACGAATGGAATATGAACATTCACGGTCCAGTGGCGGGTATGTTATTTAGATTTTAAAATCAGTCAGAGCCAATACACCCTGAATTTAATTCATTGGTGGCCAAATAACATCTTACGTTTATCAAGATACAGGGCCTTAAAACTCTCGGGTAGTTAACCAAATATCATCAATTAAATCCATTGCATTTTAATAAGTTCTTCGCCTTAAGGCCATAAGGACAGATATGATTTGCCATCACCATGCGATAAATCGTCATGTTCATCATCCTGATAATCTATAAAAGGAGTTAGTTGTTCAAACGGGTTCTTTGTTGCAGCGTTTTGGTTAGTTCCACTAAATGAATTGCTTTATCTTTAAATAAATTCAATGAACCAAGTGCCATTTGATAATGAGTTTTAATTTCCGCTTCCAGCTGCGACTTAGTTAATAATGTAGCAAATGTTGTTTTTTGATTTGCCATATCTGAGGAGCGACCTTTACCCAGAATATCGTCCGATCCATAGAAATCAAGGTAGTCGTCTTGCATCTGAAAAACCAGACCGATATGTTCTGCATAAGTTATCAGGGCATTTCTGAATTCATCGGGGACTTGAGTTTTTGCCGCAAGAACCATTTCGAAGCAGGAGATAATAAGCCTTCCTGTTTTCAATAAGTGAATTTGGCGAAGTTGCGCTTCTGATACCGAGGACTTTGCCAACTCGGATAGATCCAGGCTCTGTCCACTAACCATGCCACTTACCCCACTGGCCTTGACCAACTGTCTGGTAATGGAAACGACTTGGGGGGGTTCCAGTAAAAAGGGCAGCTTGGTTAATAATACTTCAATGGCTAACCCTTGCATGCCATCACCTGTCAGTATAGCAGTTGCTTCATCGAATGCTTTATGGCAACTGGGCTTTCCCCGGCGTAAATCATCATTATCCATAGCGGGGAGATCATCGTGAATTAGCGAATAACAATGAGTTAA
This sequence comes from Legionella sp., assembly GCA_030694525.1. Classification (GTDB taxonomy): domain Bacteria; phylum Pseudomonadota; class Gammaproteobacteria; order Legionellales; family Legionellaceae; genus Legionella. The sequence continues at coordinate 30,670 of JAUXYG010000189.1, forward strand.
TTCAATTGATGCAGCGATAATATCCAACACATTTAAATCAATATCCAGTAATTCTCCTGCCAGATAAACCAAAACTGGCCTGATTCTTTTTCCTCCTGGGAATAAAGAATAATACATGGCTTTATGAATTAGAGGAGCAGGCGTAGGCGTTGTGGAGATTAGATCTTCAAGAAAAAGTTCATGGCGTTTGATGTAAGTGTCAATCACAGTTCGTCTCGTCTGAATTAAATTCGGTGTTAGAAGATAGGCCCGTTAATGTTTCTATTTTTTGCTCCGCCTGATTGAGTACGTCCTGGCATGTTCGTGCCAGTCCGATACCTTTTTCAAATTGTTTCAGCGATTCTTCAAGAGTTAATTCCCCTTTTTCTAACTGTCGGACAATCGCTTCTAATTCCGCTACGGATTGTTCAAAATGAATGCCTTTAGTCATAATCGCTCTATATGGGAAAATAAGCAATTATACTGGGTTAAGTAAAGGATTCAACTGAGTTAATATCTTTTCATTTTATGCCATTCTACCTCACTATGGGGTATTATTGTTATCTCTGAAAAGACAGCCAGGACTTCATGAAAACTAAGACACAATTTGTTTGTAGCCAATGCGCTGCAACCTTCAAGCAATGGGCAGGTCAATGCACTCAATGTGGTGGTTGGAATTCAATTACTGAGGAAGGAGTGGTACCAGAAAATCGCTCTAACCGCAGTGGCCAATGGGCTAATCAACGTTCCGTGATTACAGCTGTTGAAGATGTTGTTATGGATAAAGAAATTCGAATGGATTGTGGTCTATCCGAGTTAAACAGGGTACTTGGAGGTGGTCTGGTTTATGGTTCCGTGGTATTGATTGGGGGTGATCCGGGTATTGGAAAATCCACCTTGCTCTTACAGACATTGGCGAATCTTTCCATGCAGGAAACCGTTCTTTATGTTACCGGTGAAGAATCACTGCAGCAGGTAGCGATGCGTGCCCAGCGTTTAGGGTTGCCTTTAGCGGGCTTGCGTCTATTGGCAGAGACCCAGGTGGAATCTATTCTTGCACATGCTCAAAAAGAAAAACCCCGAATCATTGTTGTGGATTCAGTGCAAACCATTTTTACCGAAACATTAAATTCGGCACCGGGAGGGGTGAGTCAGGTTCGTGAGTCTGCTGCTCAATTAGTTCGTTACGCCAAAATGACACAAACTGCTGTTTTTTTAGTGGGGCATGTGACCAAAGAGGGTACTTTGGCAGGTCCGCGGGTGTTGGAGCATATGGTGGATAGTGTGTTGTACTTTGAAGGACAAAGTGACAGTCGGTTTCGAGTCATCAGAGCGATAAAAAATCGTTTTGGAGCCGTTAATGAATTGGGTGTATTTGCTATGACTGACAGGGGATTAAAGGAGGTTGCCAATCCTTCAGCTATATTTCTATCACGTCAACCGGAACCAACACCAGGAAGTGCCGTTATGGTAACATGGGAGGGGTCACGACCGATGCTGGTTGAAGTCCAGGCATTGGTTGATGAAGCTCATGGGCAACAGGCCAAACGAGTAACCGCAGGGCTTGAACATAATCGCCTCGCTATATTACTGGCTGTATTACATCGTCATGGTGGAATTGCAACCTACGATCAGGATGTATTTATCAACGTAGTGGGTGGGGTAAAAGTGACAGAAACCGGAAGTGATCTCGCTTTATTAGCTGCTGTAGTTTCGAGTTTGCGTAATCGCGTCTTTGATAGTGAAACGATTATTTTTGGTGAAGTTGGGTTAGCGGGTGAAATTCGTCCGGTACAAAGTGGTCAGGAGCGAATCAAAGAAGCGGTAAAGCATGGGTTTAAACGAGCTATAGTTCCATTTGGTAATGCACCCAAACAGACTAATGATTCCATGATTATCGAACCGGTAAAATATTTGCGTGACGTTTTGGATAAAATGTAGGGTATGAAATGAATCCAACATTTACTCATAAAGAAGACCTGGTAGTGCAATTTCAACAAAATGGAGCCGTATGTCTCCGTCAATTTTTAACTCCAGAGGAAGTGGACCTTTTACGAACAGGTATTGAGTATAATCTGGCAGCATTAAGCAACCGGGCAAAAGTGGCCAGTAGACCGGATGATCCAGGTTATTTTGTTGAGGATTTTTGTACGTGGCAAGACAATCCTTATTATCAAAAAATAATTTTTGATGCGGGCTTGGGAGCTATGGCCGCTCGATTAATGCAAAGTCAAAGCGTTCGGTTATATCACGACCATTTATTGGTAAAAGAGCCAGGAACCAGGCAAATAACCCCGTGGCATCAGGATCAACCTTATTATAATATTAGTGGGCGACAAAACTGCAGTTTCTGGATACCGGTAGATTCGGTTTCAAGAAATGCAACTTTGGAGTTTGTTGCGGGATCTCATCAAGGACCATGGTTGATGCCCCGATCATTTATGGATAATCAAGCGAAATGGTTCCCTGAGGGCGCCTTACAGGAGTTACCTGATATAGAGCAGAGTCGTGACAAATTTCCAATCATCGGATGGGAAATAGAACCGGGTGATGTGGTCTGTTTTCATATGCTTACTTTGCACATGGCTAGAGGGGTTGAGGGTAACAACCGTCGGCGGGTATTTTCGGTTCGTTATATGGGTGATGACATAAGACATGCTCCCAGAGCCTGGCCTACATCTCCTGAGTTTCCCGGTTTACAAACCGAGCTTGCTGCTGGAGCGCCTATGGAACATTCACTGTTCCCATGCATCACAACAGTTTAACAGGACTGGCATTTAAATAACTGACAGACTTTGATTACCACACACTGCGTGTTAAAATTAAGCCCCTCTTTACATGACTTGCTGAAATGGTTGATATCAATCTTAACAATATCAGGTTAGGCTCACCATCTCGCACTGGTCATGAAGTCTATGTAAATGCTCAATTTAGCGATCCTCAGTACCCTGATAAAAAACGTCATGTTATCTTTAAAAAAAACAAACATGGATTAGAGGTATTTAGCCAACTTGAGGTTGCATTTAGCAATATGGCCCAACTTTTTTTTGATGAAGACTCTACTTCCAATCAACATTTGGTTGTAGATGATGAGAATAATATAATGGGGCTTATGGTGGAGCACATTTGTTATGTCATTAGCAATAAAGAACAAGCAACTGATTTTTTTAAATTAACTGACCTTTATGGACTAAAAGTCAGTTTACTTTCACACCATGCAAACACACCCGAAGAAATTCCAATCTATTTTTTTAATCGATTGCCTCAGGGTTTTTTTACCAGGTTACAAAAGGCGAAAGATGACGGTTTGTTAACCATTAATTATGCTTCTCTAGCTAATGTTTTAGCAGGTAGTTACTTTCTCGAAGAAGATGATTTGCATAAAGCGAATTTTGGTTTTTATATAACAAATAAAAATGGTCGGCCTGAAGTTGTTTTTTTTAAAATCGATCACGATTTAATGTTCGTCGATAGTATTATGTCTTTTTACAGCTGGAGGCCTTATCATTTTTTTCATGGGGCTCATGCTTTCGATATTGCTGCTGTTGATTTACTCGGGCTTTCTCATTTAAAAGTTTCGTCTAATTCTTATTGGCCGGGTAAACTAAGTCGTTTATCAAATCCCTGGGATAACAAAGAATTTCATGATCAAGAAGAAGTTAATGCTTTTGCCTCGCTAAGCAGCGGGCGTGAATTTAATGATGCAATCAAGCTTAGATTGTGCAGGTATTTGTTAACCCCGGATGAAGTTATCAATTCACGTTTGGATAAGTCAAAAAATCGAGCGCAGGTTGCTTTGATTAACCATTCGGTTATTGCTCGCAAAGCCCATCTGAAAGCAGTTTGGTTTTCACATCATGAGTTACGATCTTTCTTTAAAGAGTTGACTCAAGATCAATTGAGTGTGTTAATTAAACAAATTTTACTCAGTTATTCCAGCGCTGATAGAGATTTTATTCATAATCAGATAGTTAACACGATTAATGATCTACAAGCCTATTGTTCTAATAATGAATTGAATGATACTCCATTGCATACGGCTATTAAATTAGGCGATTATCGCTATGAGGAATCAATGCGAATGTTTGGCCAGTTTGTTAATAGTAAAGATGGTTCTGGAAGAACCCCATTGGATCTTACTTTGGATTTATACGAGCAATCGGAGACAAAACATAATGTAGATATTCGTAAAAATTTATGTTTTACGATGAAAAATCTATTACAACATGGAGCAATACCAAGTGAGCGCTTTAGAAGGTTTAACCTGAATGCACGAGTGGAATATTACCGATTTCCAACTCAATACATGACCCGAGTGGCCTCAGTGAAGGAAAAAGCTGCGCTCTATGAATTATTGCAGGATATTGGTGAAGATCACCGTTACTGCCTTAAATTTAAAAAAAATTTGGCCAAAGAATGCATCAGCCATTATATTCGAATAAATCACGAGGATTCACCGCAATGGCGCGCTCAATTGATGCAAATAAAAAATGATATTGATAGCAGCATTACATTCGGATCTGAGACTTCGGGTTTAAAATTTATTTGTCAATTACGCAGCAAATTGTGGATAGTCCGTCAAATTAGAGGTCATTACGGGTGGACCACTACCCAAGCAAATATAAATGATAGTTTAGATGTAGCTATGGATCGTATTAAACTACATGGGCGTCATTCGATTTCTTTTTTTGGGAAAAGTCGATCAGCCGAATATGACTCAGTTCTTACCAGCGCTATGACCTTTCAAAGATAGGTTTTTACACCAAGTAATTGTCAACACGCCCTAGTGTTATATCAAACAATAAATAATGGCTGAAATGGATATAAGGCCCATAAGCATAACAAACAGATTACTCTTTTGTTTGCTGTATTTTTTCATGGCGGGCACCTTTAGTATCGCGTACATAGGCATTATAAAAAGAATCAGAGCAATTATCGGTCCACCCAGCGTTTCTATCATTTTTAAAATATTGGGATTGAATGTGGCGACTGCCCAACAGGTGACAATCATAAATAACTCAACAATTCGTTGCATCTGATTTTTATTTAAAGTGTTGCAGGATGAAAATGAGTTTCCAATAATACTGCTTAACCCTTCGCTAGCCCCTAAATAATGCCCTAGAAAGGATTTGGAAATGGCAATAAAAGCAATAACAGGGGCAAGGTAGGCAATGAGGGGCGTTTTAAAATGATTGGCTAAATAGGACAAAATGGAAATGTTCTGTTGCTTGGCTAGCAAGAGATCTTGCGGTGATAGGCTGAATACGCAGCTAAAAACGAAAAACATGACTGAGAATACCATCATTAAATGACTGTATTTCATGATAGTAGTACATTTCTTATCGGCCGCGACTCCATGGATATTTTTCTGATTTACTGCAAAAGATGAAATGATAGGCGAATGGTTAAAAGAAAAAACCATAACCGGGACAATCAACCATAGAGTCATTAACAAACTTTGACCACCATTGGCATGTAAGGAATTAGAGGTTTGCAAAATGCTATTATTCCAGTAAGGCACGAGATATAAGGATAGAAAAAGCAAAATACTGGCAAAAGGATATACTAACAAAGACATTGATTTGACTATATTTTCCGAACCGAATCGCACAACCCTCATGAGACAAAAAATAAGAATAAACGCCAGAAGAGCTCGAGGAGGGGAGGTAACTCCCAGTTGATGAGTCAAAAAGCTCTCGGTGGTATTGGTTATAGCTACACCATACATGAGCAAGATTGGGTAAATGGCAAAAAAATAGAGTATTGTAAGCATGGTGCCTGCTGTGGCGCCAAAATGTTGTTTCACAACATCAGTAATATCATTATCAGGTGAAGAACCTGATAGCACAAAGCGACATAATGCTCTATGAGAATAAAAAGTCATGGGAAAAGCTAGAAGGGTCATTATAATTAGAGGGATTATTCCATTAAGTCCTGCGTTAATTGGTAAAAACAATACTCCTGCACCAATAGCAGTACCATAGAGACTAAGCATCCAGACAGTGTCTTGATTACTCCAGCTCCTGATTTTTTTGGTCGGTGCATTCAGTATTGCGTATTCTTTAAGCGATTCGGGCAAAAAAGTTATCCTTAATGAGATATATTTTGCAGAGTTTCACCTCTTCTTTGAACAAGATTAACACTATCAATGTAAAGATTCAACAAAGCTAATTAGTATTTAATTGACAATTCTTCAAATGATTTTCAACCTGTTGTGACTCATTCACGGATTCTGATGTATTCTTATCTATCTTCTTATAAGCTTTATTATGGATGTGAACAGAGAAAAGGCCTATATTTTCAACATTTCTATTGCAGTATTTTTGGAGGCAGAATCAACGCAAATCTTGTTGCTTACTAAAGGAGACTTTTAGGCTCTGTTATACGTGTCTCTAGTGCCCGATATATTGCATTTTTGGTTCTTTCATCACAATAATTGTTACAGCTTAGGTCCACAACGTAAAGACCTTATGAGTGTCTATTGGTTCGTTTGTATTCAATTAGCGCAGTGGTTGGCGTAATCAATTTAAATCAGATACTATAAATTATGTTGAATTGATAGAGCCATTTATGACTTTTTATGACAATTATTTAACATTCTTAAATTGCGTTTATAACAAATCCCTAGTTAAATTTGAGGATTTGGTTCGTTTAAAATCTGCAATTTTCTATATACACGATCCGTTAAGTTTACAAGATGTAAAAATAGTTTTGGCTAGTTTACAGGAAATCAATGAGATACTTGACAATACTTTAAATAGGGACTTGCTAGAAGAAAAAAAAATTATTTTTGACTTGATCAATGAATTAAAAATAACATCCGGTAATGAAGAAATTACTGAGTCAGATATGAGGGAGTGGCTCAAGATTAATTATAATGTTGCCCGTATTTTAATTCAGGCAATTGATTGTGATAATTGGCTTGAGCATGAGCTCGATCTTCGTCGTGAGAATTATGAAATAAACCGGGAATATTTAGATCCAAATCCAAATATTAATCGGTTTCAGTTTGCATCAAGAAATACCGGTCCTTCATTAGACCAACAGGTTGATGAAGCTAACGAGTTAGTGATGAGAAAGTCCCAGTAATTATTTTTGAAAGTGTTCACCTACTAAAGGGCCCTCTGTTGGGCTTAGGCGCTAACGGTATGTCTTCGTTATTCCGATTTCGTGGTGGATTTCTATTTGATGTGGGTGAACCTCCTGAAACAGTACTTAAGTCAGTATTCTTGACTTTATCTTTTTCCTTCTTTGCTTTAGTTTGTTTCGTCATGAGATACTCCGCTATTTTCAGGAATCAATAACTGTGCTTTAGTGTCATCATAAATTCAGGGTCATAGCCATATTGAATCCAATTATACTATAATGAGTATAGTTATAGTTTTGAGTATTGTCAGATTACTCAAATACAAGCTCGGTTGAACATAATTTTGGATTAGTCATAAATATGAATAACGATACACCCCAAAAACCGCCTTTTGAGGAGCCGGATTTACCAGACACTCCTAAACCTGAGCCCGTTCAAATACCGGAGAATGAAGGTGAGCCCATAGATAACCCTGATTCCATATAGTTTTTGAATCAGGAATATATTGCTATTTTAGTAGTAAGGAATGGTAATGAATCTTGGAATTTTACAATGTGATTCGATTAGAGAAGAATTTGTTGCGCAATATGGTCAGTATCCTGCCATGATTGCTGCTTTATTACATACTTCCGATCCGTCAATAGAATTTAGTGTATTTAATGTAAAGCAAGGTGAATTACCCAATCATGTGGATGCTGCAGACGCTTATATAATTACTGGAAGTCGGGATGGCGTAAATGATGGCCATAACTGGATTGAGCAATTAGAACAGTTTGTTCGTGACTTATATCATGCTCGAAAAAAAGTAATTGGGATATGCTTCGGTCACCAGATTATTGCAAAAGCAATGGGTGGACAAGTAATTAAATCTCCCAAGGGTTGGGGTTTGGGGATGTCTCAGAATACTCTTTTAGTCGATAAATCGTGGATGAATCCCAAGCAGAGTGAATTAAACATATTAGTAAGTCATCAAGACCAGGTGGTTGAGTTACCCGAAGGAGCTGAGGTTTTGGCCGGAAGTGAGTTTTGTCCCTATTACATGTTGCAACTGGATTCTTTTTTGACTATTCAGGGGCATCCCGAGTTTACGAAGGATTATGCCAAAGCATTAATTATTACTCGTGAAGATCATGTTTCAAAAATTCATTTCACAAAAGCGATGGATTCCTTATCACTTAACGTTCATGATGCCTTAATTGCACAATGGATAGTTGCATTTTTAAGTCATCAGGAGTCCTAAAGTTTAAATGGGTTAATAATTATTAATCAGCTTCCCGTTTGTCATTATAAAGTCGTATTTTTCTTACAATTAATGCAATAAGCGCTGGAGTAATGGAAATTAGAATGATGCCATAAATTACCAGAGTAAAATTGTCTTTCACAATAGGTAATGATCCAAGAAAATAGCCAAGGCCCAAGAGACTACCAATCCAAAGTATTGCGCTGAGAATATTATAGAGAGTAAAATGAACAGGCTCCATTTTAGCTACTCCGGCAATAAATGGCGCAAAAGTTCGAATAATTGGTAAAAATCGGGCAAATATAATGGTTTTACCCCCATATCGCTCATAAAAAAGATGCGTTTCAGCCAGGTGTTTTTTATTAAACATCCATGATCTCTTCGCCGTATAGATTCGTGATCCCACGGCTTTGCCAATTAAAAAGTTGACCTGATTTCCAATGCAGGATGCAAAAAAAAGAAGCAAAAATAAAATAAAAATATTTAGGGGGTGCCCTGGTTGCGCGGCAATAGTGCCCGCAGCAAAAAGTAAAGAATCTCCTGGCAGAAAAGGGGTAACGATCAGCCCTGTTTCGCAAAAAATTACTAAAAATAAAGCCAAATAGGTCCAAAACCCATAGTTAGATACAAAGCTGTTTAAGTAACTGTCTATGTGTAAAATGTAATCAAGAAATGATGTGACATCGATCATATTGGTTTGGTAGAAAGCTTTGTTATAAGGACAAGATATAAGATTATTATCCATTAACCTGAATTTTAAGCAAATAAATTCAAATAAATAGCTATTAATTATATAAATTGGAACTATAATTGTACACATATTGTAAATTAAAGTCTTTTTATACTTGATTGATTTAGAACTCGTTGGAATATTTCCTGAGGGAGAAACTAAGTCCACTCATGAAAGCACTCAATCGTAAGAGATAACGCGAAGGGCAGGTATTCTGGATGACACTTTAAAGGAATATTTATGAATAAAAAGATTTGGGTTGTCTTCATGCTATCGCTGTCCTTAATTACTAGCACGGTGTATGCATTAAATACCTTATTGATAAATTACCGACAACTTGTACGAGCTGTCGAAACCGGAACTGATGTTAGAGCGATTATACATTTGGATCGTTGTCTCCTTACTGATCGGGCATTACAAACCGAATTGGTTCAATATCTCGACGGGTCCAGTACTCGTTTTAATTTCACTAAATACCTCCACTACAACACGCGAATCAACGGTCAATTAAGAAACACTGTTACAACAAGCATGACTACCTTTATTGAACAACCCGCTGGAGAGTTATGGACCCTACACGGTCGATTAAATGTATTTGAAGACAATACAGCGACCCTGCATTTTAATTATTATGATCCCGTTCATCAGAAACAGCAGTATGTATTAGATTGGCTCTGCGATATCAGTAATGGGCGTGACGATAAAGGGTTGTTTTTATATAATGCCCCTTAATAATACCAGGTGCATTATTTGAGTTATTCCTGTTATAAAAAATTACTTTTTGGTTAACTCTGGTAATATTTGGTGAGATGATCTAATAATTAAGATATTTAGAACCAGATTCATGATGCATGTTTGTTCTTAAATAAACTATCCGGGGAGCAGAAATGCATTGGTTAAAAAAACTCTATATACAGGTTTTTATAGGCCTTATTTTAGGCGTGATTCTGGGTTATTTGTATCCTGATGTTGCCATTCAATTCAAGCCTTTATCCGATGCTTTTATCAAAGTGATAAAAATGCTCATTGCTCCTATTATTTTCCTTACTTTGGTTTCTGGTATTGCCGCCATGAATGACATGACTAAAGTTGGAAAGCTAGCTGGCGGAGCGTTGGTTTATTTTATTGTAATAACAACTTTTGCCTTGCTTTTAGGTTTAGCGGTTGCTGATTATTTTAAACCAGGAGCTGGACTTAATATTGATCCATTATCTCTTAATATAGAAGAAGCGCGTTCTTATGCGGGGGTGACCCATCAGTTTAACACGGTAGCAGAGCTGCTTTTAAATATAATTCCCCGAACTTTTTTAAGTGCTTTTGTTGATGGTGAGATGTTACAGGTTATTTTTATTTCCATTCTCTTTGCTGTGGGTCTTATCATCAGTGGGAAAATAGGAGAGCCTATCGTTCTTGGAATGCAAAATCTCGCTAAAGTTTTTTTTAAAATAATTCATCTGGTTATGTATCTTGCTCCTATAGCCACTTTTGCTGCTATGGCCTTTAGTGTTGGAAAATTTGGTATGGCTCCTTTAGTCCATCTGGGTAGCTTATTAGTTTGTTATTATCTTACATCCATTGCCTTCATATTAATTATTCTCGGAAGTCTGTTACATTTTTATTGCAAGATAAATATTTGGCAGCTGATTCGTTATCTGGATGATGAATTGTTAATCGTATGGGGGACTGCATCATCCGAAACGGTGTTACCAAGCTTAATGGAAAAATTGGAAGGCCTAGGTTGTAATAAGTCGGTTGTTGGACTTGTTTTGCCCTTGGGTTATTCATTTAACCTTGCGGGAACTGCAATTTATCTGACCATGGCCGCTCTGTTTATTGCCCAGGCGACAAATACTTCACTTAGCGTATGGCAGGAAATTTCTCTTTTAGGAGTAATGATCATCAGCTCAAAAGGGGCGGCCGGTGTTTCTGGCAGTGGCTTTATTGTTTTAGCCAGTTCGCTTGCAACTATTGGTCATATTCCCGCCGCTGGCGTGGTTTTGGTCTTAGGTGTTGATAAATTTTTAAATGAAGGTAGAGCAATCGTCAATATGTTTGGTAATGCAATCGCAACGATTATTATTTCTAATTGGCAAAATTCATTTGATCACCAAAAAGCCAAGCGGATGCTTGAACAGAAGAAAGCTGAGAAACTTGATAAAGTTGCCGAGATTTAAATATAGAATCAATTATTTTGTGAATAATACGAATTAAAGGCCTGATTTCAGGTAATCAGGCTCAAGTTATTATTCTATTGGTTAGTGATCAAGCTTGGTTCCGTAAAGTCGATCTCCCGCATCTCCTAAACCAGGAACGATGTATCCTTTTTCATTTAATTCCTGATCAACAGCGGCTGTATATATAGGAACATCAGGATGTTCTTCATGAAATGCGGCGATACCTTCAGGGGCTGCCAGCAGACAAAGAAATTTAATTGACTTGGGATTCATGGCTTTAATTTCTGAGACTGCAGCTATAGCAGAGTTACCTGTTGCAAGCATGGGATCGACCACAATAACATCGCGATCCTGAGTATGTTCTGGAAGTTTAAAATAATATTCAACTGGCTCTAACGTTTTAGGGTCACGATAAAGACCAATATGACCGATTCGAGCATTAGGAACTAATTGTAACATACCCTCAACTATTCCGTTTCCCGCACGTAAAATGGAAACAAAAACTAATTTTTTACCTTTTAATACAGGAGAAAGCATTTTGGTTAAGGGTGTTTCGATTTCTGCAAATTCAGTTTCCAAATCACGGGTTACTTCGTAGGCTAACAACATGCTTACTTCATGCATCAAGGTTCGAAATTTGACCGTACTTGTTTCCACTTTTCGCATAATAGTTAATTTGTGTTGGATAAGAGGGTGACTGACTATCATTACTTGCTTTGTGTCCATTCTATTTCCTTATTAAAATATAGTGCCATCACTGATAATCTGAATTGGTGGCGTACCGTCAGGTCTTTTTTGCCGGGCGATCTGGCGACCAGCATCCCAGGTGCCTCCTTGTAAAATTTTGGCGAGAGGGAGTGACTGGGAATCCAGATTCAGCTGTTGCCGGATTAATTTAGCAAGCTCATCAAGCAGTGCTACCGTTAAACCACGCCATTCAATAATCATCTCGGAGCCGGGATCTTGTGGTTTAAGCAAAGCAGAGGCATCGTTCACATGGAGTAGATTCATATCAATGAGTAGCCCACCATTACGGTACTCTGGCAAGCCGGTTAGGGCGTCCAGATCGGTGACTGTTATTGATGAGAGTTCCAGTGGTTCAATTAAAGAATAAGTAAGCCATTGGGACAATTTATGAAAAGGAATGTACTCAGAGCCGGGCTCATCATTTTTTAAAGCCTGGTGAGTCCACACATCACCCAAAGACACCCCATGGTAAGTTAATCGAGTGGGCCATATCTCATTAAAGGCTTTTAAAACCGATTGGAAAAGAGTGAGTGCCGACATCGTATTATTACTGGTTAAGGTATTGATGGAACTATAGAAATTACCTAATCGAGCCTCTTCACCAAAAAAATCGGGCTTTTGTTGCATCAATCGTCCCAGTTTATTCAGCAGTGCCACCCGTCCTTTTATCCCCTCTAAAGGATTTTGCGAGCTTACTTGAAAATGGTGTGATAGCTGTTCCTCAGTAAAAGCAATCAATCGTTCTGCATCAATTCTAAAGGGATCTGACTCCGAAGCACTCAATGTTCCTGCCTGGAAAAGATTAAGGCTTGCGAGAGCTAAGCCCTCTGAGCGCCTGTAAATGGTTCCAGTAGCTAACTCCTTAAACTGCCATAAAGGACCAGCACCGGCATCCAGAAACACGCTTAATATCGCTAATTCATAAAGGATTTTCCCTTGTTCTGCCTGCGGCAAATGGGCTATTTGATTTTGCAGGACTCCAATCCTGTCACTTGTTCCTGCTTCAAAATGACGCCATCTACTGTGATAGGGAATATCCAGATTTGGATAGTTTTTCTTTATTACTTCAATAATAAATGAGGCCGTTGGAATCATTTGTTCCTGATTAAAACTAAAATGTTCCAATTTATTAGCTTTTGCAAGAGCTAACATACGATGTGATTGCGATCTTATAGTATGAGGATCATTAAGAGTTCGCAAAAAAATAGCGCGAGATTCTTCGTTATTCATGCAGTCCTCGACCTTTAGGTTGTGCCAATTCATTAATGTCCAGAATACCATCAGGCGAATAATAACCTGCTGCTCGCTTGGCATCCATTTCCACTTTAGCATCCTGAGGAATTAACTCATCTGGAATTTTAACTCGCTCCACTACTTCTATTCCCGATTTTTGTAATGATTCGTATTTCATATTGGACATAGAAACAAAGCGATGTATTTTGGTAATACCAAGCCAATGAAGAATATCTGACATTAATTCCTGGAATCGCATGTCCTGAACTCCGGCAACACATTCTGTTCGTTCAAAATATTTTGCAGCCGTATCTCCTCCGAGCTGTCTTTTACGAGCATTATAAACAAGGAATTTGGTAACCTCTCCCAGTGCTCGTCCTTCTTTTCGATTGTACACAATAAGACCGACGCCACCTCTTTGAGCCGATTCAATGCATAACTCAATTCCATGGGCGAGGTAAGGTCTACAGGTGCAAATGTCAGAACCAAATACATCCGATCCATTACATTCATCGTGAATCCGACAAGTTAGTTCTATATCAGGATTACTTATAGTTGTTACATCTCCAAAAAAATAAGCGGTCAAGCCACCAATTGGGGGTAAAAACACATCCAAATCGCTTCGGGTTACTAATTCAGGAAACATGCCTGCTGTCTGCTCAAACAGGGTCCGTCGTAATCGTGATTCTGAAATCTGAAATCGTTCAGCAATACCTGGTAAATACCACACCGGTTCAATTGCTGCTTTGGTAACTACTACATCACCTGTTTCACTTAAAATTTTGCCATCTGGTTTTAGACGTCCTTTTTGCATTGCGGTATGTAATTCCGGGATGTTTATGTGCGCACGGGTTACGGCAATGGTTGGTCTGATGTCGTAGCCTGCTTTTATTTCATCAGCAAATACTGTGGCAACTAAGTGTCCCCATGGATCTAAGGAGACAATTTTACCCGGGGTACTCCATTGCTTATGTGGCCCTATAACAATGGGGGGGGTAGTATCTGTAAGATCAGGAACGTGCTCTGCAGCTAAAACGCCTGCAGCAACAGCTAAAGCGCGATAAACAGAGTATGAGCCTGAGTGAGATCCTATCACGTTTCTATTTTTTATATTGGTTAATGAGGCAATTACCGGTCCTCTTTCTTTAGGATCCTCGGCGCCCCATTTGATTTTTAAGGGACAAGCGGTATGGTTAGCCGGGTGGGAAGATAAAACGATATGACTTTTGCTTTTTTTTCTAGACTCATCGTGTGTCATGGTACTAATCCTTCTAGTTGCTATGAACTAACCAAACTCTATTAAGTTTCGTTTTATCATAGCAGAAGAGGTTAGCGTGTAGAAGATAAGGCGAGTAAGTAAAATGAACCGATGGCAAAATACTTAGACGCTCTCCAACCAGTCATAGACTACGGCATTAGCAAAGGATACATTTCCTGTCTGACAATGAGTTCCCGCACCTTCGAAATCGCTAAACTCATAGGAGGCGGCGTGGGTTTGTTCGCAATACCTGAGGAATTGTTCACGGGGTTCACCGCCTTCGCCCTGACCTAATAATGCAAGACTTGGAATGCTCAAATCTATAAGTGCATCATTAATATTAAATTCATTCAAATAATTAAAGATATTTTTAAACGATTTTTGGCCAAAACGAGTAATCAATTGCTCTGATTGTGCTTTTAACTGTGCGGACATGACTTTATCGGGTATTGAGGGCAAATCCTCAATTTTAAAATCATCAGTATCCGGCAGGTCGCCTGGATCCATTGAGGCGAAAGCGCACAGATAGGCACGCAAATCCAAAATAGGTGAATTCAGAATGAGTGATTTAATACGTGGTTCGTAACAGGCAGCTCTTAGTGCGAAATATCCTCCAAAACTAATGCCCATGAGGGTTAAATGCTGCATATCCACTTCGTGTCGAAATTCAAAATGATTAATCACTCGTTTGACTACCTGCTCAAAGTCCGGCTCAAAATAAGTATCTGGATATTTGCGAAAAAGATCCATTTGGCCTGGTCCAGCAAAATGGATCACATTAAATCCCCGTTCTACCGCAGCCATACCTCGCATAATAAATTCTTCTTCCATCGTCCCATCAAATCCACTAACGATCATCAATGTTTTTCGTTTCATGCCGTCATTAGCAGGTGATATGAAATAAGCGGGAAGATTGATGTTTTTATACGGAATGGAATGATTTTCAAAATGAACATCCATATTGGAAACCGCTGTATAAAAACAAT
This sequence comes from Legionella sp., assembly GCA_030694525.1. Lineage (GTDB taxonomy): Bacteria > Pseudomonadota > Gammaproteobacteria > Legionellales > Legionellaceae > Legionella. Next base: position 46,104 of record JAUXYG010000189.1, read on the forward strand.
CAGCTGAATTCAACCCATATTTTCGATGTTGTGGTGAGCTACAAGGGGAATAATATTCTGCTGCACGAAATGAGTTCGATGCTTTTAACAGTTGCTCCCGACCGCTAATAATATGGTTTTTAACTAATCGTTCCATACCGTCTTTTTTTTGCCATTCGCCAAGTTGGGCGAATTGCTTTACCCATTCCTGGGGATTATTATTGCGGATGATATTGGCAATATGTAAGCATTCTCCTACGGATGATCCACCGTAGCTGCTGGAACCTAACTGACGAATTAATTGAAAATCCATTTCAGGGTCAGAGAATCCTTGTACCTGGATGCTACCACGGCTGACGTCACTCACTTATATCTCCTATATATCTTTAAATCCTGTATTCATCTTAAGGCAAAAAAATGTGAGCTACCAGTACTTAATGGTTCATTCGCTCCGATTGCTTTATGATTGATTGAACTCAGGAGTTAATGTCGTTATGATGTTTAGTCAATTTAAATAATTATCAGGAAGATAGGTTCATGTATACATTAATTATATGCTTGTTTATCGCTGTTTTATTACCGTACCTTGCGAAATTACCTGTTGGGTATGCCATGCAGAAAACCGGACGTTATGACAATAATCATCCCCGGGCACAACAGGCGAGTCTAACCGGATTTGGGGGCAGAGCAGTAGCGGCACATCATAACAGTTTTGAATCATTGATAGTATTCGCAACAGCGGCATTAACCGCATTGGTTACCAACAATCTGTCGGATACCATACAAATGCTGGCTGTAACCTACATTGTTGCACGGGTGATTTATCATGTTCTTTATTTATTAAATTGGTCCACCTTGAGATCAACCATTTGGTTTATAAGTTATGCCAGTTGTCTTGCCATTTTATGGATGTGTATTCCTTAATTCCCGTATTGAGTTTGCCCCGCTAATTTTTTGCATTTTTCTGTGGCATTGGCGGTGCACTGTGCCTTGCAAGAAGATGGTGAGGCGATGCAGATAGAGCGCAGGCAGTCTAATTTATTTTCTTTGATACAGCTTGGCATATCTATCTTTATTGGAGTCATATAGGGATTTTTTTGTTCCAGTGCATGGGCAAACCAGGGGATTACCAGAAAAAAAACAACGATTTTATAATGAAACATACGGAATGATTCCTTGATTCCCATAAAATAATTTTAGACTATTTGCTTCTTATAAACTCGTGGGGGTACAATTTTATATTCGTTCCCCGGCAAGTTGCCGCAGCTATTAAGTGCGTGTTATTGAAGCGACCATCATGCATATAACCGACTGATTAAAAGGGTGTAATAATGGTGCCAAATTCATTACGGCCAAAAGTATTTTTCCCTCCTTTTGTTTTATTAATATGTGGCATTGTTCTAGGGATTGCGTTTCAGAAAAGTTTTCTAATCGCAGCGACTGAACTACATCAACGTATTTTGCACCTTTTAGGGCCCATCTATAGCCTCGTGGCATTTTTAATGGTTTTTGTCTGTTTTATAGTATTTTATTCTCCGTTAGGCAGAATAAAGATAGGGGGTGTCGACGCCAAGCCCGAACTCACCCGTTGGCAATGGTTTACGATAACATTATGTTCGACTGTGGCTTGCGGTCTTTTATTCTGGAGCTGTGCAGAGCCTATTTTTCATTATTATCAACCTCCTGCATCAGCGCCCGATTCTAATTTCATTTTTGCTTTGGCAGGACTTATTTTGCATTGGACTCTAACACCATATGCCATTTATGCGGTACCTGCTTTGGTCTTTGCATTAAATTACCACAATTTAAAAAGTGATTTTAGTTTTGCCAGTTGCCTGCACCCTCTTGTAAGTCAGTCTGTCAGTAAAAAATTCAAAGGGCTAATTGATTCTTTGTGTCTGTATTCATTAGTTATTGCTATGGCAGGAGCTTTGGCGGCAGGTGTTTTACTGATGTCAGGAGGATTGAGTTATTTGTTTTCGATACCTAAAACAAATACTTCGTTAATGTGTATTACTTTGGCTTTTATTTTCACATTTACTGCTGCGGCTATTTCTGGGGTAACTAAAGGAGTTCGCCTATTAGCGGATTGGAATGTCAGATTATTTCTGGTGCTTATGATGTATGTTTTATGTTTTGCCGATATCGGACACATGTTCCGTTTAAGTTCCAGTTCCCTGATTTTTTATGGCAGACATTTTGTTGAATTGAGTTTATGGCCAAACGTGCACGGAACAGATTCCTGGGGTTTTCAGTGGGGCGTATTCAGTTGGGCTATGTGGATGAGTTGGGCGCCCGTAACCGCACTTTTTTTGGGACGAATAGCTAAGGGATATACGGTTAGAGAGTTTATAATAATGAATTTTTTTCTTCCCGCCTTATGCAGTTTTGTCTGGATTTCAATATTTGGAACTTTGGCTCTTAGTACGATCCCACTAGACAGCGTCTACACCCAGTTGATGGCTAATGGCCCTGAATCGGTTGTCTATTTACTCATGAGCAAAATGCCTTATGCAAAACCGTTAATTATAGTTTTTGTTTTTACTTGTTTTTTGTCTTTTGTTACTGCTGCAGATGCTAACTTAATTGCTATGGCTGATTTGAGTGCACAGGGTGATCACCTTGGAGAGAAAACCATAATTAAAATATTATGGGGAGCCAGTTTAGGTTTAATATCCTATTTTACTGTAGTTTACACAGGGACAGAGGGAATCAAGATGCTTTCAAACTTCAGCGGCATACCTGCCTTGCTTCTTTTGTCTATCGTGCTGCTTTCATTAATAAAGCTGATTATTCATAGCTTAAGTCCTGGCTATCTTAAAATCCTGCCAGAGTAGAAAAATGTTTTAATGAAATATAATTTATTAAAAATCGATTTAAAATAAAAAACAGGATGCAGATTCCTAAAGCTATAAAAATATTTTGTAAAAGGATGTGGCAAATTAAAAAAACCACCACTGCACGTAGAATTTCTATGAGCAAGACATTGTGCTCCCCATTTGCTACCTTGCCCAGGAGATAGAGAGTAAGTAAAACAAGAGCCCCACTGGTCCAGGAAAATAATGAATGGATGTTAAAAGTGAAGGCAAACCACGTATATAAACCAATAGCAAGCCCAAGATTCGCTAACATGAATAATACTGGAGAGCGCTGGTTCATGGGCTTAGCCGGTCTTTTTTCCAAAGTAACGTGTTCTTTTTGCAGTTGATTGATAATCCACTCTGGTGGCATAAATAAAGCGCGAACGACATTTAATTTATTTTTAAACCCTTTTCCATAATATAAAACATCGTTTAAAACTTTTATGTTGGCTGAATAAGGATTCCAGCTATCCAAGGGTTCGGTAACACCATACACGGGTTGCTCTGCCTCGGGCTCAAAGGTACCGAATAATTTATCCCAGATGATTAAACTGCCCGCATAATTTTTATCGATGTATTGAGGGTTTTTACCATGGTGTACTCGGTGATGGGATGGGGTGTTGAATAAGGTTTCGAACCACCCCATTTTATCAATACTCTGAGTGTGAATCCAAAATTGGTATATTGTATTTAACGCCACGACCACAATAAACATTTGCGGTGAAAAACCGATAATCGCTAATGGCAGATAAAATATCCACGAGGTTATGGTTTGAAAATACCCCTGGCGTAATGCCACGGAAAGGTTATAGTTTTCACTTTGATGATGAACAGAATGACCTATCCAGAAAAAAATACAGCGATGACTTGCGCGGTGATACCAGTAATAACAAAAGTCTACCCCAAGCCAAAGCAGTAGCCAGGAGTATAGGGCATCTGAAGGGAATGTCGTGATTGAATAATGTTCAAAGAGATAGTAGTAACAAAAAAGAATAAGCCCCTTTAATGGTAAAGTACCTAATTCTTCAATAATCCCTGTACTGAAATTATTAACTGAATCGTTAAGCTGGTAGTGTGGTAATTTTTTATACAAGCACCGGGTATACTCAGCAATAATTAAAATCAAAAATACAGGTGAGGCCAAGACCAGTAAATTAATATCCATATCAATTCCTGTAAAAAATATTCATAGAGGGTTCCTTATGAGAATAGTTTATCTCTTTTTTGTTAAAATTAGCCAGCATTTAACGACGCTCTGTAGCGCCATTAAGTAACCGCATTGATTTCCCAGCGTGCAATAACGGGTAAACTTTTATCAATTAAACGTTTTTGACAAATTGTTCTGCGAATTGTTCCATTAGCGGTGTGAGGCATTGATTTAAGAGGAATTAATACAATGGTAT
>JAUXYG010000007.1 GCA_030694525.1 Legionella sp.
TTTAGAACGTTATTCAGAGTCTCTAGTTTTTCTTCTAGCAACCAGTTTTTTGCACTATGTATTTGCGCTATCTTTATTCGTTGGGTACTATTCACTTATCAGTTTCCTTTTTATAGATCCGTCTTAGACAACGCTATCTTAATTTAAAATGGAAACTGATTTCATCATTTTTCAATAAAGTTATCTTTATAAAGCTCTTTTTTCCAGAGATGTAATAGACAGAGCGAGCGGCAAAAAATTTTACAGGAAAGAAATAAAAAAATGGAAAATTATAAGGACGCTGCTTAAGGCAGCGCCATTGGGTCATTGACCCAACATTCATATTCAGCACAATCCAGCGAGGTGGGGTGTTGGGTCAAATGACCCAACCTACTGGAAAGGCTTTTTCAAGAGTGACTTATTAGCCTCATTCCACTCGCTCATCGACACCGCATTGCAATGCAAGTGAGTTCCAAAAAATGCTGATGTCATTAAGGATGGATTGCGACAGAAGCTCCTGGGGATTGGCTTTAAACCAATCCTGGGGCATGCATTGGTTATAGGTCTCATTGAGAAATCGATTATCAAATAAAACAATCAGCCCTGAATCGGTTTCCGATCGAATGACCCGCCCTGCCGCTTGAATGGCTTTTGCCATGGCTGGGTAAATATAAGCGTATTCTTTTCCCGCACCATATTTATTCTCATAATAGTTTTTCATTTGTTCCCTTTCCCAATCATACATAGGTAAAGGTGGTCCTATTATGAACGCCCCAATTGCGAGATCGCCGGAGTAATCAATCCCTTCAGCGAACATACCACCCTGAACCGCAAAAAATAAATGATTCAAACCAGGACGGTTTAATCTGGCTAATAGATCCTTTACCGCCTGAGAGCCCATATTTCGTTCCTGTTTCAAAAAAATAAAATCAGGCAGAGGCGGAAACTGAATATAAATTTTTTCCAAATAATCAAAACTTGGGAAAAAAATGAAATAATTTCCCGGTCTAATCGCTGTAATTCGCTTTATTGCGTCAATCAATTTAGCGTATGAGCGTGCCCTATCACTAAATCTGGTAGATACTTGCGGAATTATTAATATCTTACGACGAACAGCAGGAAAAGGAGAGGTAAATTCCTGGGTATGGATTTTTGATGGTAACCCCATTAACCTACTGTAATAATCGAAGGGCTTTAATGTGGCTGAAAAACCAATAATGTGTTTAAAACTGTCATAAGAGTCCTTTAAAAATTCTGAAGCATCACAGCAGGTAATTTTAATCGCCTGCTGATGCGGATTAAATGAGGTTATGAATGCTTCATTACCCTCCACATTATCTAAAGAGGCGGTAAACTCTGTCCAATAATTGTAACCTTGTAACAAGGCATCTCCTGATTCAATCGCTGCCTCTGACTCTAAATACAGACTCAATAAATCATTTAACTTTTCTTCTTGTTTTTTAAACAAATTTATTGGAACGTTTACGCGATGAGACTGTACTACCCCGGGCTCGGCACATTGATTCATTAAAGCTATGCAACCATTGAGCACGGTGGTTAACTTATCCTGAAGAAAGGAAGGAAAATAACTGACATTCGCCAACAAGCGCTCAAAAAAACTGACATACAAGCCCGGTGAATAATAATCCATACTTCGACTAATCACATTATGGACTTCATCGATAACAAGATTGGCTTTTTCTTGTTCAGCAAAATGAAGTGTCGCAACTCGTGAGGGTTGATTTTGGGAAGAAAACACATAATTGTAATCACCGATCACCACATCAACATAGGGAATACTGTCCATCTGGAGTTCATACGGACACACTTTATAGGCAATAGCTAATTTTTTAAAATAGGATGCGTTTAAATTTTTACGCTTGCCCACTTGAGTTAATAATTGATGCTCGGTTACTTTGGTATAGTGATCTTGGGCGAATTCGCAATAGGATGTACTACATAAAGGTTCATTTTTCATGCAGATTTTTTTCTTGGAGGTCAGTACTAATGACTTGAAGCGGGTTCCTTTGCTTTGTAACTTTCTTACTGAATCCATTGCTATTTGGTGTTGGCTATTTTTAGGGGTGACATAAACTGTTTTTTGTCCCCTGCTTAAAGACTCCTTTAATGATGGGAATAATATACCTGTTGTTTTTCCTAAGCCGGTTGGCGCTTGCAACAGCATGGGCTTGTTTTTGGCCATCTGCTTTATAACAGTCTCCATTAATTCTTTCTGATTTGGTCTGGGTTGAGCAAATGGAAATTGAATTCGGCTGCTTTCTTTATAACGACGTTTCATTCTTTGGGTGGCGTGTTTTACTTCTATGGCAAGATCATCAAGTCGTCGGTCTAGCCACTCCTCATAAGCTGCACTGTTAAAATCCAAAAGGATCGCTGTAGTTTTTTTATTACGTAGTGAACCGATTAATAATGTGAGGTGCGGCATTTTATTGGTTTGTAGCCAGGTGATGTATCCATAAGTCTGTAATTGCAACCAATAAGGATGGGTAAAGTGCGTCTCATGTAACGAAGCGATTAATTTTTTGGTATCAAAGGCTGTTTTAATTTCTTCAATTGATACCGGGTCCGTACGATATATACCATCCATACGCCCTGAAATTTGAAACTGCAACCCATTTTTAACAAAAGTATGCATAATCGGCACTTCGGCCTCATACAACGCGTTTTCTTTTTGTAATGTGGTTTGAATCTCTTGATGTATTTTAATCGCACGTTTGCTGCCCACTCCAAAACCGGAATAGGTGTCAATACTGCCAGCCATGGGGGAAGGAAGCGCGAAATCTTTTAGAGCTAAATAAAATTTTTTCATTGGAATCGCATTACAACCTGAATTAGGCGATTAAGAAGCTGGCACCGACAGTATAATGAAACCTACTTTATAATGCTATGTTCGATGTGAGAGGACTGCCTTTAAGGAGATTGATACAAATTTGTCTATTTGACTAAACTATTTTATAAGGCAGTCAGTTTTGTTGTAAGAATATTTATATTCCAGTGTGGTTATAAATACTCCTCATCCTGATATCATTACCCCAATTATCATTATCTTCTGGTGATAGGTCTTATTTCAATGGGCCCTCTCACTACTCGGAGAGATCCAGAGTGTAAGCCGTCAGAACCTCCAGAAATATTATTTATCTCTTCTGACGATATTTTTTTATCTAATTTTCTTTGTGCTTTGTTAAAGTGGGCTTTACTGAATTTTTTCATAATAACTCCTAAAAGCATAAAATTAACACGCAATATCACTCTATTTATATTTATCTCTTATTACCACTTTAACCCCTTCACCAGCCCTGGGAGCTACAGCACCCGTTTGGGGACCAGATTTGTCACTACCACCAGAAACGGTATTTAATTCCTCCGGAACAATTCTTTTTCTGGATTTTTTTTTCGTTTCATTGGTTGTTTTCATTAACCACTCCTGATCAAGAAATAAATTCACTTTAAGTATAGTCAATTTGATTAAATATTTCTCAAGCATAAGTGGCATCCAATGGAATCAACAAAGAGTGTAAGTTTATGAATTTAAAGTTCCTAAAAACAACTCATACATGTGCTCGAATATTTTGCATGATGAGGACACTAAACTCTGCTATGAAAAGATTTCTTTATACTAAGGGGCATTTTATAGCAACCGGGCCTTATAAACTCCACATTCACTAAATTGATTATTCCAATATAGTTCAAAGCTCATTTCTTCCATGCCATGAAACGCCAAAGACAGCTACAATTTTAAAGATTATGAACCAAATTCTATAATCTTCTTAAATTATTTAATTGCTTAAACATCAATGATTTGTATATCAGGTTATTTGTAAAATAACCAATAAATGAACAATTTGATTGATTTTATGTTACAATGACCACCAGGCGAATTAATATAGGACATGAATATGGAACAAAAATCAGATAAATCAATTGTTGGCAACTCTCATAACAAACTCACTTTAATCGATCTTCCTGAAGAAATTTTATATTTTATTACTGAATATAGCTCCCCAACAGATTATGCGTTGAAATCTACTACAAAAAGCATTAATAAATTGATGCAAAATAGTCTTCGAAAAACTGAGGAATATTTTGCTCAAAAATTTCCTCATGAATTCACAAAAATTAAAGACCAACTTCCTGCTCTAAGCGTCGACTCGAAGCAATCATTAATTTTTCAAAAAAACTTAGAAAGAACTGATTTTTATGATTACCTTAGCGTAAAAGAAAATATAAAAACCAAGCAAAAGAATAAAGAATCACTAGATGAACAAGAAAAAATTTATTTAAAAAAAAATAAAAATATAGATGTGCCTCTTCTCTTTAAATACATTAAATCTGGTGATATTCAGTCAATTATAGAAAAAAAAATAGATTTTCAAGAACTTAATTATCTTTATGTAACATTAGACAGCCATAATCTATCGTTATTCGACTGGATAGTAAAAATGAATAAACAAGAAGTTCTTGATCATTTCATCTCTTCACTAGTGAACTGGTGCTTCCATCTTAGAACTCAAAATGTAGAATTGGAGCTTGTTACTCCTCCAGAATATCAAAACCACACAAATAATACATTGCTGCATTGGTATATTATTTTACAACAATCCCCCAAAAAGCACCTCCAAAATACTAAAAAAGAAGAGTTGCTTAAAAAAAACATAAATAACGAAACACCAATACATTTGGCTGCCAGAAATAGAAAATTGGATTGGCTCGTTGAATTATATAAAATATTAGGAATAGAAAGCTTAAAAGAAATTGATACTAGAGGATATACGCCATTACACACGGCTGCTTCCGTTGGAAATATGGATGCAGTCAAATTTCTTTTAGAAAATAATGCATTAAGCTTATTAAATGATATTCAAATAGAAAAATTTATTTCAGTACTTGGAACACAGTTAAACATGCGTCATAAATCCAACACATGTTTAACGCCTTGGCACTTATTAACAGAATACCTACCTGCCGGAAAAATGGATTATTTCATTAATAAACTTGTTATTGACAAAGAACATGAAATAAATGAACTGAAGGAACAAATAAAAACAATTCAATCTGAAATTACAGAGCATAAGGTTAATTCAGAAAAGAGGAAAAACGACTTGGAAGATAAACTTCTTCTCAAACAAAACGAAGAAAAAAGACTTATCAATAAAATAAGTCAGCTTAATAACCAAATCGTAACCAATGACACGATTATATTCAAAGCATCCGAGGTTGCTACCGACTCCCAATTAAGCAATGTTAAAGAGGAGTCTGAAATTACTGAACAATTAAACAGTGTTCAACGCAGAATAAAAAAAATAGTGACCCAATTAAAAACAAATGATGATTACTTCAATACTACACTTCAAAAGAAACAAAAAGAACTCAATGTACTTCTAGACTGCAAATTATCACCTATTGAAACAGAGTTTCATATACTTCAATCACATATTAAAGATATTAATCGTCTAAACCCTCAGGGGACCACCGCGCTACATATTGCCACCAAACTTGGAGATCCTACTAAAATAGAGATCCTTCTAAAAAATAGTGCCGATCCCTACCTAGCAGATGCAGAGGGATTAACACCGTTTCATCTCGCAGCCAAACTAAAAGATCCTGAAATCCTTAATATATTTATTCGGTTTGGAGCAAACGTTAATAGTTTCTGCAAAAAAGGAATGACTCCTTTCTTATATGCGGTGCAAGAAGGTAACATCCCAGGAATGAAGCTTTTTATTAGTCAAAAAATCCCTTCAGACGTTACTAATAAAAAAGGAGAAACGGCACTCCACATTGCTATTAAAAACAATCATATAGAAGCAGTGAACTTCTTACTGGAGCTTGAATTAGATATTGATAAACCAACTAAAGAAGGTATGACTCCCCTAATGTATGCGGTCATCAATAATAACATGGACGCAGTTAATTTATTAATCAGCAAGGGAGCGAAGGGAGATTCTAACTTATTCATTCTGGCAGCAAAGTCAGGTTTTTCAGAAATGGATGAATTACTTAAATTAAAAAATATGGACATTAATACAGTAGACGATGAGGGGAATAGTCCACTACACTGGGCAGTAGTTAATCAACATGCGGACATAGTTAAATTCCTGTTAAAAAATGGATGTAGTTGGGATGGTGTAAACAAAAAGGGTTACACCCCTGCAAAAAGCGTCAATTCAAAAGATAAATTTTTATTAAGTGTATTTACTTTAAAAGAATACATAGAGAAACTTAATAAAGAATGCACTTCCAAGACAGCTGGAAAATCCGGATTTTTTAAAAGTCACCGTAACCCAAATGACAAATTAGAAGCTGCTCTTGCTTTAGAAAAAGTGATTATTTATGGAGAGGAGCTATCAACTCTTAATAAATACATCAATATTTTAACTAAAGGTACGTTGAAAAAAATACTTCTTAAGACCAATATAGAAATAGAAAAAATAGAACAAGCAGAGATGAAAATATAATTAAAAATATCTAATCTTCTTTAATTTCACTGCCTTAACAACGTGCATTGCGTTGTTAAGGCAAAATATGTAAATGACTCGAAGAGCTTTTAAAACAGGAAAAAAGAATTCATATTGCTAAAATATAGTGATTGATTCCGAAGCATTTAAAAATTCATCAACTCAACTCGAAACCCTTTTTTTAAGATTTATGTCGTTTATAAATCAAACCTATGCACTACAGTCTTTTTAAACAACAGAAATATGTGTGTGATGTTGTCTATAATTTAAAGAGGTGTTTTTTTTCTAGTTAAGAACGATTTATGGAACGCTCATCTCAGTATTAGCGATCCCCATTATAAGATTTTAAGCAAATTATGAATAAATTCATTAGCCGATATGAGGCAGGCAGCATTTTAGCTACTTACCTTGAAGAACACTTCCGTGAACCGGACACTATCATTCTGGCATTGCCGCGTGGAGGAGTTCCTGTTGCCTTTGAAATTGCCAAAAAATTAGCGCTTCCGTTGGATATTTTTATTGTGCGCAAATTAGGGGTACCTGGTCATCAAGAATATGCCATGGGAGCCATAGGTCCAAAAGGTACAGTAGTCCTTGAAAAATCAGTTATCAGGGAATTAAATATAGAAAAAAATTTAATTCAACAAATAATAAAAAAAGAACAACAAGAACTACTTCGACGGGAGCGTGTCTATAGAGGTGATCGTGCCTTTCCTAAACTTTCTGGTAAAAAAATAATTTTAGTAGATGATGGTATTGCAACAGGCTCTACCATGCGTGCAGCCATTAAGGCGCTGAAATTATTCAAACCAACTTCAATCATTATCGCAGTTCCTGTTGCATCTTATGCAACCTGCAGGGAACTGGAAAAGAGTGTTGATGAGATTGTGTGTCCGGTTAAACCTGAACAATTTTATGCGGTGGGTATGTGGTATCATGATTTTTCCCAAACCACAGATGATGAGGTAATCACCTTACTCAATAAAGCGTGTATATCAAGCGATAGCAGCCCTAAAAGAGAAAAAAGCTACAGTAGCCCCAAGGTAATCAATAAAACTCCAAGCCATCATAAGATTTAACCCTCTGACCTAATTTAGTGCTCAGGATCTTCAAAATCATTTTGATCCAGAGACAAGTCAAGTGGTTCCCCGGGAATTTTACGGCTATCACTGGCCCATTCACCTAAATCAATCAATTTACAGCGATCAGAACAAAAAGGTCTGAACTTATTTTCCGGCTGCCAAACATTTGGTTTACCACATGTAGGACAAATAATTTTTTCCAAGTTCATATTAAATCATATTAATTATCAAGCGTGAAAGTATGCGTTACAAAACGCTTTATTCCAACCATTAAAAAACAAAAACATTAGTACAGGACCACTCACGTCAGATCAAGGCAATGCAAAATGCCAGTTCATCGCATTCGATAGGCCTTGTAGCATAATTTCCCCACGAATACTGTTTCCTTTAGCGTTGACGCGTGGGCTTAAGACCACGATTCCGGCTTTGCCAGGCACTACAGCTATTGTATATCCTGATACCCCACTCTTCGCAGGCATGCCCGTTTTAACCATGTGCGTACCTGTTTCATCATATAACCCACAAGTTGCCATAACAGCCAAAGTAATTTTACATGTATCACGGGACAGAATTTGGTCGCCAGTTTGTGGATCCTGACCGCCATTAGCTAATAAAACGGGTAGAAAAAGCATTTGTTCCAGGGTGGCTTCATAAGAACACAGGGCAAAATACAAATCCAGAGTTGCCTTTACGTTTGCCCCCAGATTATTTCTACTTTTTAATAAATAAGCTAAAGAACGGTTACGATTACCAGTTCTTTTTTCAGAAGCAAACACTAAGGGATTAATGCTTAAACGTTGGTTAAACAATCTTTGAACCCAATATTCCAGCCATCCAAATTGTTGCTCTCCTGTTCCTGGAATATGGGAGCACAAAGTAATTGCGCCGGCATTGAGCATTGGATTTGAAGGTTTTGGACCGAATTGCTCCAATCGCGTAATCGATGCAAAATCATCACCTGATGGCTCTACTTTAACCCATTCAAATAATTGGCTGGCACCGACTTCCTCAAGTAACCCGATTAATGGAATCATCTTGGCGACACTTTGTAACGTTACGGGTTGCAATGGATGATTCGTGAAAGAGAGAGCATCTGCGTCAACTGGCTGAACAGCTATAGCAGTTAACTCCTGATTTATATTGGCTAATTCAGGAATATAATCTGCAGTTTTACCTTCCGAATTTAATTCAGCGGTGTGTACCAGTTCTTCTAAAAGATTGATAGTAAGTAATTGAGAGGACATAAGACTCGACTTAAAAAATGCCTATTATGTTAAATTTAGCACATGAAAACAAATCTTTATTGCTGGTTTTTGTTACAACGACGCAAAAAATTGATTATGGTGACTTTTTTAAATATAGATTAAAGCACTTGGCTCACATTAACTCTTCTTCCCGATAGTATTCCTCAATATTCTCTATGGCAGTATAAATATTGATAATGCGTCTGGTTTCAGATTTGATTTTAGTGAGCAGAGTAAACTTTCTTTTAAGATAAATATCTTCTTTTTCTAACAAAACCAATTCGCGTATTGATTTTTCAATTTCATGCTGACGAATGTAATTTTTATAATTATTGTAAATAAATGAAATACCAAAATACAACGTTAAAAGCACTGCCATACCCAATTCAATCATCTGCGAGTGCGGGTTTCGCAAACTATGTTCCAAATTAATAAATCCTAATTCTTTGGCAAGATTAGGTCCCCCGGCCAAAAAGACAAACATCGATGCAAACCCCCCAAGAAGAGTGGGTATGCTCCCCGCCGCCAAGGCGAGTATATTATCTTTAAACCAGTTTTTCCTTGGTTTACTTACCGTGGATTGGTCAGCCTGAGTTGCTAAAATCTGAATAAATGACATTTTATGATCAAGGCTTCGAGTGATATTATTATTCGGCTCTGAATGATTAATAAACAATGTCTGCATGATTTTTTTATCGAGATTATCAATAATTTTTAATAAACGTTCTTTATAAAAATTGTAAATTTTCTTTCTGCTTATCTCTTTTATCTTTTCCTGGATCGCCCCAGTCAAATCTATCATTAATGTTGAAAACTCTTCGGGCGTATCAAAATTAACTAGGGGTTTCTCATTGCCTTCTTCTTTCTTTAAGAAAAAACTGGTGTTTTGAGATTTGGCTTTTAAATAATTTACAGAATGATTAAGGTATTTAACGAGGGACTCCAATGAATCTTGCTGTTTGGCGATTATTAACTTTAAAACATTTATTTGTACATTATGAATTTTTTGCTTATGAATCGCGGACTGTGCATTCATAGCAGTTAGTTTAAAACTAAAATAACCCACAAGTAAGCTTATTATCAAAGCAATGCCCGTGATGCATGCTAAAGTGACTGGTGAGTTTAACCGCAGACCGGCAAACCCTGAAAAACCCATCCAGGCACCAAAGACACTGGTGATAATAGTATTAAGAACCAGCGCCACATTGCCTGATTTTTCTGCCTTATTCGAAGATACATTAATTTTTTGTTCCAGATTTAATGATCCTAAATGTAACAGACTGTTAAATTGCTCTTTACTCAATTGATCTTTCAGATGAGCCTCTCCCAAGCGAAGATGCCCTAAAAGAATATTAAGTTCCGATAAATTCAGGTGCTCGATTCTTACACTAGAAGACATAATAAACTCATAAAAGAAAAATAAATATACTCAAAAATGCTTTTGAATTCATGTGACAGAAATTGTCAAACTTTCCGTGCATCGGATTATATGCTAACGTGGTAAAATATGTCACAAAAAATTACAAAAATGCAAATAAATTTGCTAAACTAGAAGTTGTTGACAACTAATTTATAAATATTATACAACAAACAATATTTATAACCAGCATTGAGTTAATAATCCTTTGCCAGGGGTAAGCTAAAATGTCAAAATATTTATAACAATCTTATAGGAGAATTATTATGTTAATAATGCGCGAACCGGGTTCAGAAAATAAAATTCAATTTCGTATCCGCATGACTGAGTCGGTTTATAAAGAAATCGATGATTATTGTCAATGGGCGGGAATCCGGGTTCGAGACTATTTTATTGAAAAGGCATGTCAACATATTTTTAAAAATGACGAAGAATGGCTTGAGTTTAAAAAAACACGTGATAATACAAAATAATCGGTTAAACATACCAAATGAAATTAAATTCTGATGCTATAAAATGGGAGCATCCTTAAGTTAAGGGCTAGTTTAATGAACAACCTTCTCTTAATTTGAAACAGTTAAGTGACATCATAATTCACTAATGCAGTGAGGGATTTTCTTGTTAGAGCCATGATGATTATTCATTATTTGTCTTTAACAGGATGTCCTGACTAAAACTCTCCCAACACTTAATTTGTATGAGTAAATTTTAAAACGCGCAACAATTAAAATAAAGGATGAAGTTAATCCACTCTGAACAAGCACTTGAGTTTTAAAGAGTAATCGTGCCGAATGACTAATAGTTCTCGGCTGACTAGCAGGGTATCCCTTAAAAATTTAAGCTTGTTTATCATGCATCATGTCTTTTTTTTGTCATCCCCACGCAGGTGGGGAACCATTCAAATATTTAGCAAAATGACTCTTAATTGCGCAGATCACCGCCTGCGTGGGGAAGACAACTAATTAATGTACAAGATTATTGTACATTAAACATTAAGAAAGGTTACCCAAGTATGCAGGGATGATTTAAATTACGATATCAATCCCTATTATAATGTTTTAACGCCGACTCATGCATTATGCCCAAATACTGTAGAGTTCAGATCGATAATTTTTACAATGAATAACAGATCACGTTACTCTTTAACAACCAGAAACCTTAATTATAATCCATCAGTTAACCAACGGTTTCCACACTTTGATCCATTTGCTTTTGATATAAATTCCATTCTGCGTCTTTAGCAAACATGTCGAGCGCAGCTTTTTCAATAAAATAGCCCAGGTCATAAATACCTGCCCAATGACAATAGTTTTCGATTTGTTCCAAGACTGCGGGATTAACTTTCGCCTTGATTGGACTTATATCGATACTTTTCTTACTTTTAATAATCGGCATCACTTATTCTCCCTCTGGTTACCCCTCGGATTTAAGACTAATAGTATGGGTACTATCCAAGTGAGCAGCAGCCCAAATCTTAATTATTGGCATCATGAATGATTATTCCTAATGTGTTGTAAATTAGAACACGATATGGGTTTTAATACAAGTTATCCACTGAATTATGAATAAAAAATGAACATCTTTTTCTTTGCTTTTCTGGTAAGGCGACACAATAATTTTGCTCATTTATTTTGACAAAATTTATATGATTGTAAAATTAAAATTACATTAAATGTTTGACAATATTGTCACTATATAATAACATTAAATTGTCACTTAATTTAATTATTTAATAGGAGTTAATTATGCACAAGAAAACCTTACTAGCATGCGCATTGGCTTTTAGTTTCTCTCCTGTCATAAGTGGAGTGACGTATGCCGCTCCGAACACAACTGCTGAGCGAGCTATTAAAGACACCGTAATTACAGCTAAAATTAAAACACTTTATGCAAAATCACCTCTAGTAAAAGCGACTAAAGTTCATGTAACCACCATAAATCATCAAGTTGTTTTAAGTGGTGAGCTTGACACGAATACTCAATATGAACGAGCCATTACCCTTGCAGGCTCCGTTCCTGGTGTTCAGGAAATCAATGCAGAAAATTTAACAGTCAAGGCAAGCGACGCACCTTTGACAGATGCTTACACCACAGCAAAAGTGAAAGGAGTATTTTTAAAAGAAAAACTTTTTGGAAAAAAAGCAATTGATTACTGGCCTGTTACCGTTGAAACCAAAGATTCTGTGGTTTTTTTGACCGGGAAAGTAGAGAACGAAAAACAACGTAATAATTTGGTCCAACTGGCTAAACAGGTAAACGGTGTTAAATCAGTTAACTCAGCAATCACCTTAAAATAATTGAAATAAGAGAGGTTCCTATGAATAACTTGAATAAAGATACAAAAGCAAATTTTGATGCGGAAAAAGAAAGAGTCAATAATCTTGTCGAAGAAGGGAAACAAAAGGCGAAAAATGCATTTGAGCAGGGTAAAGAACACGCTGAAAATATATATGCTCAGACCAAAGAATGCGTCAATGAACTTTATGAAGAAGGTAGAAAGAAAATTGGGGATGCTCAAGACAGCTTTAAAGATTACTCCCGAGTTGCCGCAAAGCAGGTAAAAAATAAACCCTTGAGTTCATTACTTATCGCAGGCGGAATTGGATTTTTATTATCCGTTTTGTTTAAAAAGTAAATTTTAGTATCTGGAATAATAATAATAAAGAGGATTTATCATGATACATTTCAAAAAATTAAGCACGGTTCTGGCATGTACTGCTGCATTGTATGCAGGCAGCTCTTTGGCGGCAAACCACGACCTGAGTACTAATCTGTCAGCAGGTTATGATCTGCCCACTAACGAACTGCAAACATTCAACGCCAGTGTATTTCATACGACTCATTTGAATTGTAAAGTCCGAACTGCAGGAGGACAGGCCAATGATGTTACCGTACTAGCCTTGAAGAAAAGGGTTATCGTAAATGGAACCATACTTTCAGAAGGAGTTAATGCTACCCTAGTATTACGTGCAGGGGATAATGTAACGTTTGAGCTGGATGCGCGTGGAAAGTTGGGCTTAACCAACAACAGCGACAGTTTAGTTAACTTATACTGCCGTTAATACTAAGGCTATCATTGGATAGCCTTAGTTCTTAAACCCTTCATTCATTATTAATGAAGGGTTTCTCCCTGAGTAATACAGCGGGTTATAATCTGACGGGTTACAAAATCCCCCTGGCTTATGCCATAAGCTTTTGCAAAATGTTTGGCAAGAGTTACTACCCATCCGGATAATTTAAAATTCATTTTTTTTTCAATTTGATCCACTTCAATTTCGAAAAGACCCAGAGCGTTGCTATCACGTTCATTAGCATATTCTTCCATAATGACACGAGCGGTATCTAAATCTATATCTCTGGTAGGCCAACTCTGACTCATAAATCCTCCTAAAAAGCATGATTAGGTCTTTATTAATTCTCAAAATATGTGTTTCTTTATAACACTAAAATAAGAGAATCAGGTCTGCTATTATGCCTTAATTTGCTCAAATACTCAATATTGAGGGCAAATTTTAGACTAATTACAGCGGAATACTCACGATGAGGTACGAACTCAGCTGGATAATTTACAACATAGCGCATATGATATCATTCATATTTATATAAAAAATGACATCATGACTTATTCTATTTATCCCTCATTACTTTCTGCTGATGTAACCTGCCTTGGTGCTGAAGTAGAAGCAGTTATTCATGCGGGTGCTGACGCGATTCATTTTGATGTAATGGACAATCATTATGTGCCAAATTTGACTTTCGGACCTATGTTTTGTGATGCTTTAACGAAGCGATTTCCAGATTTAAAGGTTGATGTCCATCTAATGGCTACACCTGTCGATTCGTTAATAGAGGATTTTGCCAAGGCTGGTGCGAAACGAATCAGCATTCATCCTGATGCAAGTATTCATCTTGATCGAAGTTTACAGCTTATAAAAAATCTGGGATGTGATGCGGGATTAGTCTTTAATCCATCAACCTCAATTGAGGTTTTAACCTGGGTCGCCCATAGACTTGATTTTGTTTTAATCATGACTGTCAATCCAGGTTTCGGCGGTCAAAAAATCATTCCGGAGCTCATCAGCAAAATAACTCAAATCAGAGAAAAGTACCCCAATCTGGCTCTTTGTGTCGATGGTGGAGTTACTGTCGATAACATCGCAGTCCTTGCCAAGGCTGGTGCAACGGAATTCGTCGCGGGTTCTGCTATATTTAATAGCTCTGATTATAAGAAAACTATAACCCGGATGCGTGAACAATTAAAAAGCATCTGAACTGTTAAATCATTCTTCTCGTAAGAGGTACCATGAATAAATTATTGGTGGTGTTGTGTGGACTGTGTTGGTCATTAACCTCCTTTGCCCTGTCCGGACAGGCGTATATGGACCGGTTTTATAAATACACCGCATGGTACACTAACATTCCAGTAACTCCATCACCTGAATTTCTGGAGTTTGTCCGTGAAACCAGTCCTTTAGCCAATAAATTACGCGAAAAATGGCTTTATGAATTAGCACGGATAAAAAACTGGGCCAGTTATAATTTGTATTATCAACCTAGCAATGACATTAATCTGATGTGTTATGATCAAATCGCTAAACTAAATTTGGGTCGCGTGGATGATGTGCTTAAAGAATCAATACCAATATGGCTTACTGGCGAATCTCGCCCCCCTTCTTGTAACAGTTTATTTGACGTTTTACTCAAACACGAGCATTTTGACCAGAATTTAATAACCCAACGCATTGCACTTGCCCTTGATAAACGTAACATTCAGTTGGCACGTTATTTATTAAAACAATATAAAATACCCCGGATTGAAGAAATAGAAGCGTTAAATTCTGTTTACCAAAAGCCTGACAACATCATTAATCTCAAAAAATCAGAATTAAGTGATAACTTATACCTTTACGGGTTGAAAAGACTGGTATCCGTAAATATGGATCAGGCACTTAAATTATGGCATTCTGCCAAATTAAAAAGAATTCTTTCCGAAGCAAACGAGCAGGCATTTCTGTCTCATGTCGCTTTGTATAAGGCGATGCGTAATAGTAATGATGCAGTAGCATGGTTTGCTAAGGTAAAACCCCAATTTTACAATAACGTTTTACTCGATTGGCAAATTCGATTTGCTTTAAAAAATCGGGATTGGCCTCATGTAGCAGAGCTTATAAATAAGTCCAACGAAAAAGACAATCCCTGTTGGCAATATTGGCTGGCACGCGCTTTTGAGGAACAGGGAAAGAAAGCTGATGCCACTATGATTTATCAAACACTTGCAAAAACCAGGCAATATTATGGTTTTCTCGCCAGTATTCGTCTCCATCAAAAGCCAAGCTTTGAAAATGAGAAACCCAGCACTAGCATGGACTCATTAAAACCCTACCAACCTGTTATTGATCAAGTGAAAACGCTTTATACCACCCACCAAAGCCTTGCTGCGTCACGATTACTCAATGATTTTATCAGCGAACTTCCTAAAGATGAGGCCAGCGCATTAGTTTATTGGGTCGATTCCGAATTGCAATGGCATGGAAAATCGGTGTACCTTAGTAATAACGACACGTTAAATAATCAATTGTCACTCAGATTCCCGCTCGCTTACCAAGACAGTGTCAAGAAATATGCTAAAGAATTCTCCATTCCTCCAGAATTTGTGTACGCCATTATTCGCCAGGAAAGCGGCTTCAGAGAGGATGTAACCTCACCCGCAGGAGCCCGAGGATTAATGCAGGTGATGCCTGCTACAGCACGCGTTGTATCTAAAGCGAGTAAAATCCCGTACTCGGATCAAAATCAGTTATTCCTTTCACAGAAAAACATTAATATTGGTAGTGCGTATTTAAAACATTTAACTGCCCGATTTAGTAATCATCCAATTTTAATAGCTGCAGCTTACAATGCGGGACCTAGTCAGGTTGTTTACTGGTTGAAAAACCATCCCCCAAAAGAAATTGATGTCTGGATAGAAACATTACCCTGGCAAGAAACACGCAATTATTTAAAAAATGTGATGGCTTTTTCGGTGGTTTATCAATATCGACTAAACCAGAAGCCAGATCTAACGCCATATCTTACTCCTTTATAATATTTCCAATAAGCACTCATAATGGAGCTTAGGTTTATGACCTATAATACAGTTAATTAAGAACGCTCAGCCAACTCAATATAAGGAAGTATGATGAGTCATAATCTATTTACCGAAGCTTTATCACGCCTGGATAAAGCTGCAGCCTACGTGAATATTGATCCTGAAGCGGTTGAAAAACTCAAACATACTGAAGCCTGTCTTGAAGTATCCATTCCTATACGCATGGATGATGGTTGTTTGCAAATTTTTACCGGATACCGGGTCCATCACAATGACATTAGAGGGCCGGCTAAAGGCGGAATAAGATTTCATCCAGACGTAAATCTTGCTGAAATTAAAACTCTGGCCTTCTGGATGACTATTAAATGCGCGGTAGTCGGCATTCCTTTTGGTGGAGGAAAAGGAGGAGTCATCGTTGATCCGAAACATTTATCCCGCCTTGAGCTCGAACGCTTAAGTAGAGGATATATCAATGCCATCGCGGATTTTATCGGACCCAATCGGGATATACCTGCACCAGATGTTTATACCAATGCCATGATAATGGGCTGGATGATGGATGAATATTCGAAAATTGTCCGACAGGCCACACCAGCGGTTATTACCGGTAAACCTATTGCTTTGGGAGGTAGTCAGGGTAGAGAGGATGCTACGGGCAGAGGAGCATATTATTGCATTAAAGAGCTTGAGAAAATAAGAAAATGGCGTCCGGAAGAAATTCGGGTAGCGATACAGGGTTTTGGTAATGCTGGCCAACATATTGCCGAATTATTACATAAAGATGGCTATAAAATTGTTGCAATTAGCGATTCCAAAGGTGGGATTTATCGTGGCGAAGGATTTGATGTGCCCAGTATTATTTACACCAAAAATCATTCAAAAACAGTCCAGGCAGTTTATTGTGAAGGCTCTATGTGCGAACTCATTAAAGCCACCAACATCACTAATGAAGAGCTTTTGGAGTTGGATGTGGATATTTTGATACCCGCTGCTTTGGAAAACCAAATAACGGGGACTAATGCAGGCCAGGTAAAAGCCGCGGTGATAGTCGAAGTAGCTAACGGACCGATAACTGTTGAGGCGGACCCTATTCTAAAACAAAAAGACATACTGGTAGTTCCTGATATTTTAGCAAATGCAGGTGGAGTTACCGTAAGCTATTTCGAATGGGTGCAAAACAGGTCAGGATTTTATTGGACAGAGCAAGAAGTGAATCATCGTTTGCATGAAATAATGGCTCGAGAATTTGATAACGTCTTTAAGCTTGCGAACAGGCATCATACGGATATGCGAACAGCAGCTTACATTCATGCGTTAACTCGCTATGCTGAGGCTGTTGTTGCATTGGGGACCCATGGTTATTTTGCACAATCTTAGGATGCAATAAATTTAATATTTAGATCTGAGTGTTTCGTGCAAAGCGCATGATAATGAGATTAGAACGGTTGATTGCCTGATGTAATGCTTCATCCACGGTTAGGGTTCCCGCAAAAAGAGCTTCCAGTATTTGCTCGTAAATAATACGTATCTGATTCTGAGGACCAGAATTGTTTCCCGAAACCGGCGCGAAATGATTCTCTAAATCCACAAGTGCCAGCGCTAAGGCAGGATGATTACTTGCTTCGAGTATAGGGGCATAAATACCTTTTAAGCCGATGGGAAGGTACCCGGTTCGCTCATGCCATTGCATTTGTATTTCGGGCTTGGCTATAAAGGCGTAAAATTGAGCAATACCCTTATATTGCTTTTCACTTTGCCCCCCAATAGTCCAGAGGGCCGCTCCGCCAGCGACATTAGCATGTCTCATACTGGTAAATTTACTATCCAGTGGCATTAACGTTATGCCAAGCCTGAAGGGAACCATTTGCGCAAGACTGTTATAAGCCCCAGATGATTGGGCGAATAAAGGGCACTCTTGGCTCGTAAACAATACCGTTGCATCGTCCCCTCTACCCCCATAACGAAAATAGTGTAAATCAAGCCAACGCTTTAGTCGCTGTAATTGGCTTTGAAATTGGGGGGTGTTAAAAATTGCTTTTTTTGGCACATCTTGAGTTATCGGCAAACCATGAATAGCCAGGTAGGACTCAAATAAAATCCATCCAGGATAGGCACTGGTAAAGGTACAATGATATCCCTCCTTTTTAAGCTTTTCTGCTAATATTTCTATTTCATCCCAAGTGACAGGCAAGTTTTCATTGGTATAACCCACTTTTTTAAGAATATCCAGATTCGCATAAACGACTGGCACTGAAAGATTAAAAGGCATTGCCATCAATTGACCATCGCGACTGTAAAATTCTCTTACTGCCTGGATAAAATCTTCTTTAGGAAGAGTAATACCCTGTTCCTGCATTAATTCATCAACTGGCTTAATCACTCCGGGGGGAGAAATCATGAGGGCAGTACCTACTTCATAAATTTGTACCAACGCCGGGGGCTGGTGCGCTCTGTAGGCGGCAGCGAAACTGGTCAGGGTCTCTACATAATTACCTTTGTAAACAGGGATGACTTTATATTCGTTTTGCGTTTTATTAAACTTCTCAGTAATGATGCGGACTTCGTCGCCCAGTTGGCCAGCCATAGAATGCCACAATAAGAGCTCTGTAGGTTGACTATGGGCTGATAAAAAAAACACCAGGCTGCTTATTAAAACGATCAATCGATTCATGCTAATAAATCTGGGTAATCGCTAAATACAGCATCAACCCCCCAGTTAAAGAGTTTTGTCGCGAGTCGGCGCCGATTTACTGTATAGGCACAGATTACATACTCTTCTGCTTTAACGGCTTTTACCCGGGCTTCAGTGAGAATTTTTCGATTAAAATGAATGGAGAAGCAATTAAGTTGCTTTGCCTTTTGCAGCCAGTCCTTATCCCATTCGTGGAGTAATAAACCAAGTGGCATTTCCGGGGCGATGCTGTGACACAAATTTAATGCATCCAGTTCAAAGCTCGATACTAAGGGTAGACTTTTACCTTGAGGCCAGTAACGATGAATATGACTCATTACTGCCACAGCGGTTTGTTCGGCCGTTCCTGGATAAGGTTTGATTTCTATATTTGCCTGTACCCCAGAAAAGGCTAACCATTGTAATACCTCTTTAAAGTGAGGAATTTGTTCTCCTTTATATTGTTTGGAAAACCAGGATCCTGCATCAAGGGTTTGCAAATACGCTGCATCAACTTTTCCCACTTCACCACGACCATTAGTCGTTCTTTTTAGATTATCGTCATGAATAATAAATGGCTCACCATCCGCACTACACATCACATCAAATTCGATAAAACGACATCCCAGTGATAAGGCTTTATTAAAAGAGGCAATTGTATTCTCTGGAGCATAAGCTGCGGCCCCACGATGACCGATAATTTTGTCTACGACTAACAAAGTTAACCCCCTTGTTTCCGATTGGACGCAGCTTCAACGGATGCGGTCATTACCAGTTCATTGCTTACAGTCAAGGGGGCAGCATTGGCAGCAATAGCCATTGTATTTAGGGCTTTGGCCTCAAACGCTCTGGGTTGTTGAGGTATGGCGCCCTCCACAAAAACCAGGTTACTGACACTATAGTTTTGCGTAGGATATGCTTTATTAAGCCGTGAAAGCTCTTCATTAACCTGCTGGTATAATGTCTCTCGAATTTTAGCGCGTACTGCCTGAGTTTCCTCAAGACTTGGTTTGAATTCAACCCCAGTGACTTCGTATTTAGCACCTGGAACACTTACTGATTTGGCATTTTGATAGATATTGGTAAGTGCACTTTGGTCCACTCTCACTTGAGCCTGTACAAACAATTTTTCCAGGCCCGAGTTGTCTTGAGAACGGTCAAACTCAATTAAATGCCACTCACCTTTTGCTATTTTATTAAGACTATCCATAATATCAGCCCGGGCTTTAACCAAATCCGCATTGTTTAAAGTGGCATTGATACTGACATTGAGCAAAGCAGTTTGCGTGGATACCCACTGTTTGGCAGATACTTGAAACATGACTTTATCAAGAACCAGTTGCTGTATACTATCCTGAGCAAAGCTTAAAGAGCTAAATGCCATTAATGTTACTAACCCGGTTATCTGCTTCATGATACCCTCACAATTAATTTTAGAAATAGTTTATACTACTCTGGGCATTTACTTAAGATTTTTGTCCTATGTATTAGGTCCTGTTTTAAAAATCCAGAGTTTATTTTTGTCAAAGATTCCTGGATCCCTCGGTCAAGCCGAGGGACGTAGGGATCGGGTATAACCTTAGCATGGATATGAGTGTATCCTACTAGCGATTAACATACAAAATGTTCCTCAACCCCAAACACTACCTACCACGATGTATTCGCAGCACCAGAATCCATGCTCAAATGCACCAATCAATCAACCCACCAATCCCTCAACGCCGAACACCCTACCAAAACCCCAAACCCCTACGTACCGCGATTTATTCGCGGTATCCAGAAATCTATCGATTTTTGCCTTATATATTTAGTCCTGTTACAAAATCTAGAGCTCATTTTCGTCAGAGACTCCTGGATCCCTCGGTCAAGCCGAGGGACGTAGGGAGTAGGTATGACCATAACGGGGTGT
>JAUXYG010000032.1 GCA_030694525.1 Legionella sp.
TAGGTGCTACCGCTCCAGTTCGAATTCGGTTGGAAATATAAGGTAACACTGTTACCGCTATTAGCAGCGATTGAAACGCCTGACTCGACTGCATGAGTCATCTGCGCATCTGTGTATAACGTTCCATTAAGTGGTAATTGATTTATGGTAAAAGCAGTCACAGTCCCATCAGAATCTGTACTGCTTAACAGAACACTTACCGGAGAGCCAGGATCTTCATAGCCTGTTGCATTTATTTCCGCTGAAACAGGCAAGGCATTAATAGAGTAAGTTTGATTGATATCTGCCGACCCCTGATTCCCATTCACATCAGTTGTCACAACACTCGCAGAAAGAGTTTTATCACCATCAGCAACCAATTCTCTCCCTGGAATAATAATACTAAAGGTTTTATCACCAGCAACAACTCCAGTGTACTCAATCCCATTTAGCGATAATT
The DNA here is from genome assembly GCA_030694525.1 of Legionella sp. Classification (GTDB taxonomy): domain Bacteria; phylum Pseudomonadota; class Gammaproteobacteria; order Legionellales; family Legionellaceae; genus Legionella. Next base: position 440 of record JAUXYG010000032.1, read on the forward strand.
TAATTATATCGTTGGCTTTAGCATCTCCGCCAACACGCCCGGTAATAGTTACACTGCTTCCCGTTTCATTTGAGTTTATTACATTATCCGCAGTAATCGGGTCAAGAGTAATGGTTGGGATAGGGGCGGATGAATTAACCGCAACCAGATGAATATTATTCACTGTATTGCCAGCTAAATCAGTAACCTCTGCAGTTGCCGTATACGTAGTGCTATTGTTTAACTCGCCCACATCAGCGACCGGAATAATAACTGACCAACTCCCATTAGCAGTAACGGTAGCTGTGTAATTTTTATTGTTGAAATTGATGTTCACGGTTTGGCCTGCTTCGACGTTTGCCGTGCTACCACTTAATGTTAATGGTTGATTCAACTCAGTTGCATTGATAATGTCATCATGAGCAATAACATCGATTGAAACACTCGCATGGGTATCAAGAGTAAATATTAAAGTGCTGGTTGGGGAAATATTCCCTGCCATGTCACTTTGTCTTACGAACACTTCATTAATTCCTTCAACGGGACTGAAATGTGCGGACCAGGTCATTCCCCGGTCAATACTAAATTCAATAAGATTATCCGGTTGAACATCTAACAAATTTAATTGTCCTACTTTGGTAATTAAATCAGTTGAATCATTTCCAGAATCCAAAGCCAAGGAAGGGGCAGGAGGTATAGGCGCAGTGTTATCAACGATAATACCATCTAAAAAAGCAATTCCGCCTGGATTTCCTTCTGCATCAAGTTGTTGCGTTTGTACCATACCTGCAGAATAAACACCTTCTGGTAAAGTAAACTGATTACCTGTGCCAGAATTCCACGTTGTTCCGGAGTCCAAAGAATAGCGCCACGAGCCACCAGATACCATGGAACTAACATTTATTAGTCCATTATTTGTTATTCGGTCTGTGCCGGAATATCCTGAATCTACAGCTAGATTTATAACCGGTGCACCGGGCATAGAGGTTGGGGCGACAATATTAATACCAGTGGTTTCAGGTTCTTGAGGCGCGTACCATATAGTACTTGAACCATTAGGAATATAGCTGGCTACGGATAAAGGGATGGTATCATAACCTGCGGAAACCAAACTGGAGCTGTAATGCGGATTTAGAGCAAAAAAACTACCGCCGGAACCTAAAATATCATTACCAGAAGCTGTTGCACCTAATACATCAAGAACCAGAGATGGATCAAGACCTTTAGCTAAAGCTTCTTTGACCAGCTCCTCATTTATATCAACCAGACCAAATTTTAAGGCGGGCGAAATTCCATCCAAAGTTACGGGTTTACCTAATGCTAAAGCTTCTGGGAATCCTTTAATAAACTGGATATAAGCTTCACCACTTAATAAAGTGAGTACATCACCCTGATATAATGGTGTGCCGGGTTTGATCAAACTTATTTCGCCCTGGGGCGTGTTTTTTTCAAGTAACCCGTTTAACGCCCTTACCATCCCAATAATAGCTTGGACTGACATATATATCCTTAATTAGATCTACCCATAATAAAGCATAGTTCAAGCGGGTATTACCTTAAATGGATGAATGTAACAAATATGTAAATTTTAAACACGAATGTATCAATAACATAAATTATGAAGAGAATCGTTTTCAGCAATAAGTCATGAACATACTTATGAATAAATACGTGTTACGTTAAATTTATTCAAAGCGATAATATAAAATGATAAACTGGAAACACTAGAGAAATAACTTTAACACGTTAATAAATAATAAAAAACGGGTATCCAATGAACTGGAAAGTTCGCATTACAAATAAATTTTACAGCGCTGAGCGCTTTGTGCGGTTTGTCATTCAGCACTTTATACAAGATGAATGCACCTATATTGCCTCTGCCCTTGCCTTTACTACATTATTAGCTGTGGTTCCTTTAATGTCTGTGGGATTATCCATTTTTTCATCATTTCCTGTCTTTCAAGGGTTTTCAGACCCGGTTCAAAACTTTATCTTTGAAAATTTCGTACCCTCTACCGGAAAAGTAGTGCAGAGTTATTTACAACAATTTACTGCCCAGGTCTCAAAACTTTCAATTTGGGGTGTTGCGTTTTTGATTGTAACAGCAATATTAGTCATGGTTACTGTTGAAAGAGCGATGAATAAAATCTGGCGTGTCAATTCCTCACGACAAGGCGTGGCAGCCTTTTTATTATACTGGGCCATTTTGTCCCTAACCCCCGTGATGTTGGGCTTAAGCCTTGCTGCCAGCTCTTATTTATTTTCCATGCCCCTTCTTGTTGAGCATCATGGTCCCTCATTTCTGTTTAAATACATCCCTTTTTTCTTATCACTGCTGGGCTTCATTTCCTTATACATCATAGTACCAAACTGCCCTGTTAAATTTCGTCATGCGTTTTGGGGAGGATTATTTGCCGCACTCCTTTTTGAAACAGCAAAAGCAGCATTTGCCTATTATCTGAATCGTTATAATACCTATGAATTACTCTATGGGGCATTTGCTTCAGTACCGATATTCTTTGTCTGGATATATTGGCTTTGGATTATCACTTTACTGGGTGCTGAAATAAGTTATGCTCTTTCTGTTCATCATCAGCGGCGCAGAGGGCAAACACTGGATGGTTTTTCGCATGCACTGCTTTGGCTTCATCAACTCTGGTTAGTACAACAGCACGGAAAAGGTCTGACGTTTAATGAACTAATCGATGCGAGTAATCAACCTTTTGCAGTCGATGCGGATGAGATGATTAACGCACTCATCCATAATGAACTCATTCATGCTACCGCTGATGGCCGGTATATGTTAAGCAGGGATCTCAGCCAGATAACTCTTTATTCACTGACACAATTGCTACCTTATCGATTGCCTACTCATTTAGAATTGCAATATTCCAAGTCTTCATTATCAGAACAATGGAGGGCAGCGTTTAAAAAGAATGATGCCGAGTTAAAAAAATCGTTAGACATTACTTTAGAAGAATTATTTCAAAAAAAATAGCAGTTATATCTAAGATAAAGGGCTAAACAGCTGTGATACTTGATTAAATCTGTTTATTTAACCCATTTAAATTGACAGAAACAATAAAGCTTTCTCTAATAAATTTGGGAATTGCTTCTATATATGAAACGCTTATAGGCGCACGCTGAGGCTTAACTTCAGGTAACTTACTCATCCACCCGTGAATATAGGCGAACAGCAGCTTTTTACTGTATTCATAATCATGATTAGCACCCGGCATTTCAATGGAACTATAGGTGTAACGCCTAAAGTCCCTAGCCCTTAAAGTTCTTTGATCATGAATAAATTCATAATCAAATTGACCCAATATATCCAATAAGGGGAAACGTATATTATAACCTTGAAAAGTATCTGTTTGAGCAAAAGCAGATAACATCACCAGTCCATTTATCATCTTGGACTGTGGTTTATTAAAATACTCCAGCGTTTGATTCAAATGCTCCCCATAATGAATCATCACAATACGTTTATTATGGTCTTGCCTAAGGGTTCTTATGACTTCAGGAATTTGTTCAATCCAGGGAATAGTTGCTTGTTCCACCATATTTATGGCAACTACCGACCAACCGATGCGAGACAATTGATACCCTAACTGATTCAGCAAGGGTGAATATGTCGACTCTCCATTAATTATTAAAACAGCACCATATTGTGCTTTTTTTGCTGGCCAATAAGGTAAATTGATTGACGCTTGTTCCACATCAATCTTCAGGCTATCCGCACACATTAAAAAAGGATAGAAAAGAAAACAAAATAAAAGAGCTTTCAGAGTATGATTCATAAATCCCTATGAGTCATTGAATTGCCAGAGTATGAACTCTGGCAAGGATTGGTAATAAATTATTCGGAAAACTCAACGCCTGTTTCATCAAGCATTATGCGAACTTTGTCGGCAATAATACGATGCGCTAAGGCGGTAGGATGTACCAGGTCAAAAAATATAAACCCATCACATGCATCTTTTGCTTTTAAAGGAGTAACACTGGCAACCATTTGAAGAACAGATTTTTTGGTTAATTCATTAATTTCCGCATTTGAGCACGTTCCAGTAATGTTTGAAAAACCATATTCCTGAGGGTTTTCTAATACGTGGCCAAACATTTTATTTAAATCAAAGTAAATCCATTCAACCTGTGGATTAGCCATTTGAAAATTGGCAATAGTTTTTTTCAAAGAATCGTTATGTTGATTAGCAAAATAACTCATCGTCTGAGTGGAACCAAATTCGATTGCAGCAGGTGTCCTACCAAGATCTGGCAGATTGAGTATAAGGAAATGTTTGGCTCCATGGTCGACCAGCCGTTGTAAGCTGTGCGTAATACCTAAATTAACATCCGTTAATGTTTGCTCTACTTCTTCAGGCATGGCAAGGTAATTATTAGCCCCAATCCATACTATATATAAAGTATCGTCGCTTGCCTGATTTTGATGAGAAACCAAATAACTCTCAACTTCGCGGCGCAAAGTAAATAAAACATCATCCACTTCACCCTCTTCGGAAACCCCAGCACCACCAAAAGCGTAGTTTAAAAGATGTATGGAACTACTCGTTGGAAAATAAGTTTCAGCCAAATGTTCCACCCAAACTGGGCCGTTAGAAAACCGTCCTTCAAAATAAGGTGGGGATTGGGGTAATTGATGTTTCATAAACTCATACAGATTTCCATTATCCGACAGGCTATCACCAAACACGACTATATTATGCAAAGGTGACGCAGCAACAATTCCCGAAAATAAAAAAGCACTCAAGGTTGCTAATAGTTTCATAAGGCCCTTAAAAATAAATTGTATTTTTAATTAAAAAAACGTGGATGATTATATTATGAATTGAAGTTATTAATCAATTTTTCGCAACGTTCCTCGTAATTAATCCCTTAATAATTATAAAGAATTTGCTAATTTCCTGGCTAAAAAAACAGATGATAAAAATTGATTTACTCGGCATCACTTAATTGATGAGATAAGTGATGCCGAGCTTTAGAATTTACGCACCACTTCCGATTAAGGTCAGATTTAATTGGCGTCCACATACCCAGGCTTTAGTTAAATCACGCACCACTTCTTGTGACATACCTTTAGGCAAGCGCACGGTGGAGTGATCATCATGTATTTTAAGTCCGGTAATAAAGCGACTTTGCAATCCTGCCTCATTGGCTATGGCGCCCACGATGTTTCCTGGCTTCACCCCATGAACTTTTCCTACTTCAATTCGGAATAAATCCTGGGCTGAATGATCCTCATTAAATCGCTTACGATCTTCACCAAAAGGTTTTTTATCGCCAAATTTTTTCTCACTACCAAATCCTTTTTTGTCTCCAAAACTTCTGCGCTCACCGCCAAAATTTTTACGTTCGTCACCAGAACGCGAAGAACGATCAAATCGACCTCCCTCAACCCGGCCTTCTTTAGCAGGACGAGGCGCTTTAGGCATTGCGATTTCTTTTTTCCATGGCAAGTCTTTATGAAGTAACAAAGCTAAAGTAGCAGCCACATC
>JAUXYG010000037.1 GCA_030694525.1 Legionella sp.
TTTAAGTAATGATAATTTTTTGTTGTACTTCAATAAGTAATTCTAAAAACCGGTACCAAGTATGGGAAGGTAAGACTACACATTATCGAATATCTCGTTATACTTTCATTTTTGTTAAATGGATTAGTTATGTACTCTCTAAATTGGCCTTATGTATATGGCACACCTCGCACAACCGCTTGTTTTAAGTTAACTCCGGAGGATTTTCAAGTTAATGAATTTTTTGCGGGAACCTTTAGTGGTGAGGGGGAACACATACTGCTCAAAATTGAAAAAAGAGGGTTAACTACTGAAGACGTGGTTAAATCCCTAAGCCGCTTAATCAATAAGCCAGCTAAATTAATCAGCTATGCTGGTTTAAAAGATCGTCATGCATTAACGACACAATGGCTGAGTGTTCATGCCCCAGGTGAGGAGATCGCAGGAATTGGTCAGCTGGAAGCCCCAGGTTGGCGAGTCCTGGAAAGCACGCGGCATAATAAAAAATTAAGGCCGGGTTATTTGGCTGGTAATCAATTTAAAGTGTGTTTGCGTGAAATAAGTGATGAAGAGGATTTGCTTAAACGAATTAATCTTGTAAAAAGTGCCGGAGTTCCCAATTATTTTGGAGAACAACGTTTTGGTCGTGAGGGTGCCAATTTATTAAGAGCTGAAGAGTTATTGGTTCAAGGCCGAAAAGTTAAAGATCGCTTTTTAAAGGGGATATATTGTTCTGCAGCCCGCTCCTGGCTTTACAACTTAATTTTAGCACGAAGAGTAAATGAGCAAACCTGGAATAAACCTCTTAATGGGGATGTTATGCAATTAAACGGTTCCAACAGTATTTTTGTTATTGATGAAGTGGACGCTACCATAATGCAAAGAATTACCGACCGTGATGTATCTCCTGCAAGTCCATTACCGGGTAAAGGAAAAGGGATGGTGAAAGGGGAGGTTTTGGCTCTAATTAATGAAGTTTATGAGGAATGGCACCCGTGGATTACCGGTCTTTTACGTCAGGGCCTGGAGGAAGCATGGCGGGCTAATATCCTGCATGTCTCTCAATTCGAGCATACCATCACGGATGGAACTGCAAATCTGTCTTTTTCATTGCCCGCTGGTGCTTATGCCACTGCGGTGCTCCGTGAGCTGGTGTCGTATTAATTTTATTCGGTAATTTCTCTTCAGAACATACCTTACAATAAGTTACCCCTTATTCGCAAAGAGCTTGAAGAATCGAAAAAAGCATAAGGGGTCCTTCTATTTTTTGCGTTGATATTCCTTTGTTCTATCTTTACCCGCTTGCTTAGCGGCATATAAGGCATGATCAGCCGCTTTTAGTATATCATCAATCGTTACCCCATGTTCGGGGGCTTCAGCTACCCCTGTTGATATGGTAATACTGGGTAATAATCGGTCTTTAAAATAAATTGGGGTGCTTTTTAATTGCTCCCTAAACTGCTCTAATTTACTTACGGCATTGCGTAAGGAGGTATTTAGCAGAATGACTACAAACTCCTCACCACCAAAACGAAAAGACATATCGCTATCACGGAAAAATCTCTTTAATAATTCGCCCAGCAATTTTAGGGCTTCATCGCCAGCCAAGTGACTGTAATTGTCATTAAATCCTTTGAAATTATCAATATCCAGCATGGCAACGCAGAGTGTGTTTTTTTCACGGGCTATACGAACGAGCTCGCGTGAAAGAATGTCATTTAAATAACGTCGATTATAAAGATTGGTTAATGGATCATGTAACGATAATTCACTTAACGAGGTCCGTAGATTAATATTAGCCAAGGCAAGCTTCACTATATTACCGACAGACACCGCGATGTCCTGTTGATGCTGGGACAGTTTTTTGCCCTTGGATGCGATTAAGTGAATAACGCCGATTAAATCATGCTGCACCATAAGGGGTAATGCGATATAACCTCCCTGAGGGGCACTAATATAGTGGGCACACGGTACAGATTTTCGTGGATCATCAACAAGATTAATGTTTGCTTCACGGATTGCAAAACAGTCCATAGGGGGAAATATTTGTGTCAGTAATTGATCAGTTCCCCACTGAATTACCGTTTCCAGTTGATTACTTGTTTTGTTAAAAACAGACAAGCCACCACTTAGTTCAGGAAATAAATCCTGCATGATTAAATTGATGCGCGGGTAGGCTTCTTCAACCGTCACACATATTTGCAATGATCGGTTGAGTTTATTTAATAAACTTTCATCATGCTCCAGGAGCTTCAATTCGTTTAAGGTTCTAATTGTTTTTTCATTTAACTGCCGCATTCGTTCTTCATTTTCTATACGATCGCTGACATCTTTCATTTGCAAAATAAAATTAATGGGGGTGCCGTTTTCATCACGGATTAACGATGCACTTACCATGGCCCAAATAATACTGTTATCTTTCTGAACATAACGTTTTTCAAGATGGGAGATGCGCATTTTCCCTTTACGTAATTGGTTCATCGCATCTTCAGTCATAGCGACATCTTCGTTATGAGTGATTTCAAGAATGGTTTTATGGTGCAGCTCCTCATCACTGTAACCTAAAATATCCTGCATGGTGCGATTGGCATGAATGAACTTTCCCTCGGGGGATACGATTGCCATTCCGATTGGCGCATTTTCTATGGTGTTACGAAAATTTTCTTCACTTCGCCTGAGATCAGAGAGTAAATTGGAGCTGTATAACTCCAAGTAAGTTGAGTTGACCAATAAGGTATGAGTTTCAGCAGTGCTAAATATCAGGGTAGCAAAATAAAGAACTGCGGCACTAAAAAGAATAAAGGATAGTGGGCTTGGGAGTGCGAGGGATAAGATCAGCATCGCCAGCCAGATTGGAATCATGAATCCAATATAGGCCAAGTGGAACGTCAAGAGCTTGGATGCAGGAGCCCCTAATAGTCCGGTAAGAAATACAAATATGACTAAACGATAAAAGGTATCATCTACATAAAAAAATAACATTCCCCCCAATGCCCATAAAAGACCGGATTGAATGCTGCTCAGAATAAAATAATTTTTCCAGAACGTGGGGTTCTGTAATCCTTCCTGTTTTAATTGTTTAAAATAATAAATTAAAACTCCGGAACGGGAAATGTGATTAAAAAGAAACATTACCGCCAGCCAAATAAGCAGTATTTTATGATTGTTAATCTTATTCCACAGCAATATGGTGAATAAAAGCGTTGCAAAAAAATCAGCGATAATCAAAATAATATATTTTTTATAGGACTCTTTTACGAGTTTCTCGTAAATTTGTAATCGGGATATTCCTGGAAAGTTCATTTAATAGTCCTTGGTAACTGATTCATTGCCCAGCCTATACGTCAATTTTAAGTCCTGTTTCCTGTTAAATGGTGGGCGTGAAACAGTAGATGATCCTCAATAAAAGAGGCAACAAAATAATAACTGTGATCATAGCCCTGCTGAATACGAAGTTTCAGTGGTACCTGTGCTTCATTGCACGCTTCCTTAAATAACTCAGGTTTCAATTCCTCAGCAAGAAAAGGGTCGTCGCTTCCCTGATCAATTAAAATCTCTCCGTGAGGCCAGGGTTTAGCGATGATAAGTTGACTTGCATCGTACGAACGCCAATTTTCTTCATTACATCCTATATAGTTTAGCAGGGCATTTCTGCCCCATGGGGTTTTGGTGGGAGCGCAGATGGGGGCGAAGGCAGAAAGGCTGCGATATTTATCCGGATTTGACAGGCCAATAATAAGTGCACCATGGCCACCCATTGAATGACCAAATATACCGCATCGCTCCTTATCAACAGGAAAGTGATTATTTATCAAATGGGGCAGCTCCTTACTAATATAGCTGTACATTTGGTAATGGGCCTGCCACGGAGTCATAGTAGCATCGACATAAAACCCTGCGCCTTCACCTACATAATCGGGCTGGGTTTCTTGTTTTGGGTCAACTCCTCTGGGACTGGTATCGGGAACCACAATAGCGATACCAAGCTCCGCTGCCATGCGTTGACTGCCTGCTTTGGTGATGAAATTTTGTTCGTTACACGTAAGGCCTGAGAGCCAATAAAGGACTGGAACGGATTTCTCTTTGGCTGCGGGAGGCATGTAAATTGCAAAGCGCATGTCACTTTTAATGACAGCAGATCGGTGGCTGAATACTTTTTGAGTACCACCAAAAGCGCGATGAGCTTCAATTAATTCAAGAGCCATAATGATACTTCCCTGTACGATTAAAAAGTAAGAACGGTGCGGATAGACTTCCCGCTATGCATTAATTCAAATGCTTCATTAACCTGCTCAATGGGCATCACATCAGTAATGAGCTCATCAATTGTAATCCTGCCATCCATATACCAATCGACTATCTTTGGAACATCCGTTCGTCCTCGTGCCCCACCAAAAGCCGAGCCTTGCCAGACGCGTCCGGTAACTAATTGAAAGGGTCTGGTAGAAATTTCATGCCCTGCCGGTGCTACGCCAATTATAGTAGAAACTCCCCATCCTTTGTGGCAGGATTCCAAAGCCTGGCGCATTAAATTAACATTTCCCACACATTCAAAGGTATAATCAGCCCCACCATGCGTTAATTCAACCAAATGCCCTACCAGATCACCTGTTATTTCGGTGGGATTAACAAAGTCCGTCATCCCCATCTTCATCGCCATTTCTTTACGGGCTGAGTTTATGTCAACACCAATTATTTGCGTCGCGCCGACCATACGTGCCCCCTGAATAACATTCAGACCGATGCCACCCAGCCCAAATACAATCACGCGACTTCCGGCTTCTACTTTAGCGGTAAACAGTACGGCACCTAAACCTGTGGTAACGCCACATCCAATATAACATACTGTGGTAAAAGGTGCGTCTTTACGGATTTTTGCCAGGGCAATTTCGGGTAAAACAGTATAATTGGCAAATGTTGATGTACCCATATAATGATATAAAGGCTTACCCTTTAATTGAAAACGTGATGTGCCATCAGGCATTAAACCCTGACCTTGAGTCACTCGAATCGCCTGACACAGATTGGTTTTTCGCGACAGACAGTAGTCACATTGGCGACATTCTGGAGTATATAATGGAATGACATGATCGCCAGGTTTTAAGCTGGTAACGCCTTTACCCACCTCAACAACAACACCGGCACCCTCGTGGCCAAGTATCGTGGGAAAAAGACCTTCGGGATCCAATCCCGACAGAGTATAGGCGTCCGTATGGCAAACGCCAGTTGCTTTTATTTCAACCAACACCTCTCCGGCTTGAGGTCCTTGTAAGGTTACCGTTTCAATACTTAATGGTTTTCCTGCTGCAAACGCCACGGCTGCTTTTACATCCATATCATATCCTATGTTTATTGATCATCCTGATGCGGTATTAGTTAATGATACAGACTTAACTTTTTCGCACAAATTCTGATTTTAATTTCATTGGACCAATGCCGTCAATTTTGCAATCAATATCATGATCCCCACCAACAAGACGGATGTTTTTAACTTTGGTCCCCACTTTTACCACCAGGGAAGAACCTTTAACTTTTAAATCTTTAATTACGGTTACGGTATCACCATCCTGAAGGATAGTGCCATTAGAATCTTTAAATTGTGTCATAGGTTCCGGAGCATCTGCTGTATCAGAGCACTGCCACTCATAGGTGCATTCAGGGCAAATGAACAGGGATCCGTCTTCGTAGGTATAGGTAGAGTTGCATTTTGGGCAATTAGGTAATGTATTCATTAGGGGTATCCTGAAATTCCGAGATCGATATTATAACTCATTTTGCTGGAGACACGGTTCATTAATCTTTGCGGTTCTTACAATTTATATCTGGAATGCAGCTATACCCTAAAAATCGACTGGTACTTCCGGTTGGAGGGAGGATGAAATCAAACACACTGACTCCATAAATTTTACGTCCTTTATAAGTACGTCCATTACTCGCACCCACCATTAGATGGTTACCTGATTTATCTTTGCCCAGATAAATCATTACATGAGTTACATTGATTTCTCTTTTTATTTCGTAAGTACCACTCCAGAACAATAAATCGCCAGGTTGTAAACGGCTAAATTCAAAGCCATTGATTTGATTACCGTTAACCGCATTGAAAAATCCTTTTTTCCACACCCATTGATAAATTAAATCAGACGAACGGGGTACTTCTTTAATGCCAAGGCTATTTAATAAATAATAAATCGTTCCTGAGCAATCCATGCCTCCATTTTTAGGATCTGCGGAGGCATATTGATACCCTAAATTATTACTGCTGAGCGCAAGGGCCTCGTTAATGAGCTTTTTAACGCGCTCAGGCGCGGCTGAAAATTGAGTCAGATCAGTGGTTGAAATGGTTTCTGGATTTTGATTGGTTGTGTTTGTTAATGCAGGTAGAGACAAAAGAAACAGGAAGAGGAACAAGAATAATTGAGGCAATAAATCCTTCCTATTAGTTGGATACGAATAATGTACTGATAATTTATTCATGTCATTTCTAACTCCTGTTCATGCGGTAGTGATTTTAAGGCTAAAAGTACAGATGACTTAATAAAACCTTAACATTAATTGTCTATAATATGAACAATGTTGCTAATTTTAACTCGAAGGGCACTTATTGTGTTAATTAATCGTACTATTAAGGAAAACTAATGAAAAAAATTATTAGCCTGTCTGTTATCGCTTTATGTGGTATCTTAAGCCTACCTGCATATGCACAAAAAGTAATTAAATTAAGCCCAAATCAAACCAAAATGTTAGCCAATAATAGTCTTTGGACGCTTAATGCTACGTGTAACATCCAGGGTGTGAATCAAAAACATACCCGAATTAAAATCAGTGTACTAAAAAATAGCGGTACCATAAACGGTAAAAACCTGTCTTCAGGTCAAAGCACCTCACTTAAAGTAAAGCAAAACAGCACGGTATCCGTTAGTGCGGAAGCAGGGACTCAAATCCAATTAATTAATGTGGGCTCTGAGAATCTTGAAGCAGTTTGTTCTACCTAAGAATTCTCTTCTTAAGAGGGATCCCTGAGTCCCTCTTGTTTAATTTCTGTGTTGGTTCACTCTTTGTTCCTGGCGATTTGCAGGAATCAGATCATGTGTATGACTTGAGATGGTTAAGTGAATTACTTTGGGTATCACTTTTTTATTTTCAATGTCTAATTGTATTTTAACTTCAATTCTGAGAATTGGTTTACCAGCAGGGTCATTGATAGGTTCATAATCGACTGTTGGAGTTAATCTTCCATTCGACCAATAATGGTACTCATTATTAAAATCCAGGCCATATATCACTCTATCGATTATTCGTATAGCCTTTCCTTCTGCAACAGTCCAATTATCTTCGATTGAGACTGATTTTAAAATTTCCATGCTTTGATGAGACAATTCTCCGTGAAACAGCAGCTTTGCTGTAATCACATCCATGATTTGGCCGCCTTTGGTTTTTGTCCAGGCCTTAAGCATTTCTTTATCCTCTTCAGGATATATGGTGTTATCAAATAAATATTCCAGGAGATTTTCTACATCATTTTCGTTTTTACCCACAACTCCTTTAATACTGATTGACCTGATAAAATCTTCAAAAGCAGCATTCAAGTTATCGCCAGGTCTATCTTCCATTGTTTCTTTTTGCCATTCGCTAATAGATGGATTGCTTACTTCAGAGTCATTTTCTAATGGATATGAATAAATCCAGGCAGGTTTAAAAGATAATTTTTTTTGATTCATTGGGGTGTTTTTATAAGATAAATAATTTTCAAAAGAGGCGAATAACGTAGTGTGTAACTCAATAAAAAATTGCTCTTGACCGGATGATAAGGAGTAAAATTTTTCTAGACCATATTTTATTAAAGAAGGCTGGTTTAACTCATTTTCGGGTAAAACTATTCGCTTCGTTTTTTTTAACTGCTCACCGATGGTGCTCGACTTTTTCTTAAAAAATTGAACTTTGTTTTTTAAAGGAATCGTCTCTATATAATGAAGGGCTTCGTGTATTTTCGCTATATTAATAATGGCTGGGTCTGCATTGTTCCTCTTAATACTTTGCATAAGGATGGATTTAAGGGCATTTAGATGAAATATTAGCGAATCATTGAGGTTGTTTGGCCTGGCTTTACTTGAATGTTCTATAGAAACATCCGGCGGATATATTTGCTTTATTTTTTCTTCCAACGTGTCGATAAGCGAGGTAATCACTGTAATTTGGTCGGGCATAATTAATCCATTTATTTGCCTTTATGATTAATATTAGACCAATAAATGTGATTTTATCTATTCTAATGTCCTGTTACGACACGATTGGTGAGAATATATATTGAGATAGCAGATGAAGATAAGTTTTTGGCATTGACTCAATCTCATCAGAAAAAAGCCATCAGAGCTTAGAATAATATGCATTCTTGTGCACATTTTAGTGCTAAAAAAATGTGTATATATCCTAAACCCCTCCGACCTAAAGCATCACAATAAAACGGGTTACTTTATTATTGGTTAACTTTCCTTTATATATTTTAGTAAGAATGCTCCAATAATCTGATATAAAGGCAGTATGGCCAGAGCAAGATGATAACTCCCTAAAGAAAAATCCTGGGTATAATCACCGTATGAAAGATAGTCCAATATTTTTCCTATCATCGGTTCCGTGACTGCATCCAAAAATGCATCACTGGCATTTATGAGCGAGGCTGCTGTTCCTGCCAAATATAATGGATTTAAATCTTTTCCTATTACAAATACCATTGGAAATGCACCAAGACTAAATCCAAAAGAAAAGAGGAGCCCGGATAATAACCAAAGAGGCAAGGGATGCGCATAAATGACCAAAGTAAGACTCATTGCTGACAGAACGGTGCAGTAAAACATAATGGCGCACTTGTTTTGCAAATGATTAAGCCACAATGCAAACAGTGGGCTGCCTATTGCCAAACCGATAAATACTAGCGAGATTAAAGACGATGCTTCCAGATTGTCGATGTTGTAGGCTTTTTGCAGAAAAGGATTTCCCCATAGACCGCAAAATATAATCACAGGAGCAAAGGCTAATCCTCCATATCCTGTCAGGAGCCAGTTTTGTTTGCTTTTTAAAACTAAAAGAATGCCCTGTAATACGCCGGGTGACGCTGGATTATTTCTGTCCTGAAGCTCTATTCTATTTGGCTTATCTTTAACGCACGAAGCAAAAAGAAGGGCTAAAATGATGCCAGCCATACCGATATTATCCAGGCTTGAGCGCCAGCCTGACTGGTGGATTAACCACGCCAGGGGCATCTGTCCGCATACCGCGCCAAGCATTCCAATAGTGACCAACAGTGAGGTAAGTAATGCATAATATTTCTTATCAAACCAAATTGATGCCAGTTTGAAGTACGTTAAAGTCGCAAAGGATACACCAACTCCCATTAAGGTTCGCCCAAGTACAGCACTATCAAGGTGTTCGGCCCGGGAAAAAATAAAGACACCCATTGCACAACAAAGGATCGCACCGGTGGTTATCCAGCGTACGCCATAATGATCAAGGATAATACCAACAAATAACGGGACAATTAAATAGGCCCAAAAATAAGCCCCTGATAACACTCCTAAACCTAGCCCTTGTAAATGAAAAGAGGACATTAATTCAGAAGCCATTACACTGGGGAAATTCTGTAAAATATATTTATAAAAGAAAAATGCTGCGGCTAAACAAATGATAAGCACTGCTCGATGAATTGTCGGTGTCGTATCATGAGCTTGGTATGATGTCGATAAATGTACCATGGATGTATCCCCTAAAAATCATTGTGTTGTTGATAATTTAGCGACTCCCTAGAGGAGGCAAATTATCAAAAACGCAACCCTAGGGCGAAGAGAGGAAGGTTAAAATGATCACAGAAATTAAAGCGATAGAACATACAGTATGCAGCAACGCATCGGCGCTTATTAAACAAGTATTGTTTTGCTGTGTATGTTTCATGTTTAAATGAGTTGTTATGTTTTAGAACATCCTAACATTAAAAAGTTATTTGTCAATGAGGTTTAATTGAGTTAAAGATAATTGGGATGATGAGCCCTTATTTATCCTTAATGGTCCCGCAGTATATTTAAACTGCAGGTCCAGATTTCATGTGGGTGTATTGCTTCTCTGAATCAGGTATTACTACTATAACTATGCCGTTTTTGGTGGTGATGTTATTATCAAGTGCCAATTGGGTAAAGTGCATTATTTCATCAATAAGTTCTTTAGTTTTGCTTTTACCTATACTGGCAAAAATATCCTTTGAGCGATAATTTTGTATCTGTTGACTGAATTCTAGAGCATTAAAACCGTTTTCCTTAAATTGAGCGAGAATTTCTTTTAATGCATTAATTTTGGCATATCTTTCGCGGTTACGATAAAAACTAAAGCAGCCCTGTAATTGATTTTCGATTTTTGTAATATGCGCACTAATTCTTTTGGGGAGGGTGTGAGCAAGGGATTGAACTTTTCTTATTGTCTGCTCACGGTTAGCAATCGCATTTTGACCTTCCTCTAACCAGGATAAGTCGTTACATTTTCCAATTTCCGATACTTGTAATTTAGAATTTAAATCATTTTGAGTTACATGCAATGGAGCACTATTTTCAGAATTAAATGCATTTGTTAAATCATATTTAGAAAAAGAAAAAGGAGCTACCTCAACGTCAATACGCTCCTTATCATAGTAAAGTTTAAACAGGGACTGAACCGCTCCAGGACCAGAGGTCTGTATCACACTATTTTTAAGCATTGCCATACGATATTCTTTTCGAGCTTTAGTCACTTTTTCTTGGGGTGATAAAGGTTTTATGGATGAATTACGCTTCTTCGGTGCTGAAAATATTTGTGCCATAAAATTAGTGTCTATAAGTAATTCAGCCGCCTCTGAGATTATTATTTTATCTGACAGACCTGAGAATGATTTTTCTTTATCTGTTAAAGTAAGTTTACTGAAAGTAAGATTATTTGCCGTGGAATCAATAATTTCTTTACGAACTTCCCGTTGGGTTTTGCCTCTGGATAACTTTTCTAATTTTCTTAATATTTTATAATTGGGATCTAAAATCATTTGTAATGCAGCGTCTTGAGGTTTAATTATTTGGCTTAATTGTTTTTCTGAGTTTGTTAAATATTGCTCAATAAAATTTGTTCCAGAGGATTGTTGTTTTGAGCAATTATCACAAATAGCTTGTTGTATTTTTTCGATATGCGCTAAAGCATCTTCGCTATGCACCACAGCAATTCTGTCATTATTAATGAGAATGGTGTCGGTATGTATGTTGAATATACTACTACCTATGTTCAATAAAATAGGTTTTTCGACAGAGATGGTTTTTGGAAGAGTACTGGTATCCACATGTACATCAAAATCCGAGTAAGTGCCTAGTTCATACACAGGCTTTAACCAGCGTAGGATGTCGCTTCCAACGGCTACATTTCCACCTTTATCCAAGTGAGCCATTTCATCTTTGTAGATTTCTATTAGTTGACGTTCTTTGTCTGTCTGACATAAAGGAAATACATCGGTATGAATATTTTTAGGAACTATATTATAGCGCGTGCAAAAAGCATTTAGATCTTCTAATGCTTTGGGGGAGAGTAAATGACCATCATAAATAAGGTTAATTTCATCATCCGGATTAATATCCCTCATTTTTACTAGGCGAATTTGGTTTTCTAAGTTCAAGAATACATCTTTATCCTTACTAAGCCAGATTTTCACATGACGATGCGGATTAAAATTATAGGGCACAGCATACTCCGGGAATTTTGTACAAATTATAGTCATTATATATTAAAATAATTAACAGATTATTAAGAGTTTATTTAGAAACATTAATTATGAGCAATGGTGTTTACTATCTAATGATGCTCCGCTTTGATGGCACCTTAAAACTTTACCTTGCTCCACATGGAGCATTCCTGGATGCCGCGAACAAGTCGCGGCACGTAGGGTCAGGGGGGATTGACGGGCACCACATCTTTAAATCTGGATATGAAACAGGGGGGGGGGATACTCCCAAAATGATTCAGATTTGGAAAGAAATTAAGATAATAGGTTGTCTTAAGGTCTTGAAGTCTTAAGTTTCTAGTTTTAAGTTTTTAAAGAAGCCTTTCCGATTGGGATATACCTACATGTAAATTCAAAAGGAGTTTCCTCATTAGTTTCTTTTAAATGAATGTAGTGATTTTGCTCCTCAATTGCGCGATTTAGATCAAGAACTGAATCCACTTCGTACATGAAATCTTTATGAGGAGACTTCCATTCTCTGATGTATTTCAAGGCTTTTTGTCGGGCTTCTTTAGGATCTGCAGCAACTACAAAAAGATTTTTATGTAATTCTGTAAATTCCTGGTTGTCGTATCCTCCTAAATTTAGAAAATATAATTTCCTGGTCTCATCCTGAGGAGGCTTGTCTGAAATAATTATCTGGTGCCCGTCTGCATATTGCAGATGACCCCAGGCATCGATATGCAAACTTTTAGTGATCCCCCACCAGCTCTGACGTAA
>JAUXYG010000078.1 GCA_030694525.1 Legionella sp.
TACCCCTTTAAATTCCTAGGTCCCGCGACTTGTTCGCGGGATCCAGGCGGTCTATTGAGTACATTAATTTCGCTAACGGACTACATCTCTGGATCCCGCGACCAAGTCGCGGGACGTAGGGGCTCATTTGAATTGCCCACACGGCGTAAGTAAAATAATTTTTTATCTTATTTATGTTTTTTATTAGGCTTTGTTACCCTTTAATTCCTACGTCCCGCGATTTGTTCGCGGGATCCAGGCGGTCTATTGAGTACATTAATTTCGCTAACGGACTACATCTCTGGATTCCGCGACCAAGTCGCGGGACGTAGGACTCAGTTGAACGACTTGTTCGCGAGATCCAGCTAAACTATTGAGTACATTACTCCACTAACGGACTACATCTCTGGATCCCGGCCCAAGTCGCGGGACGTGGGGATCATTTCAATTGCCAACATGTTATAAGATAAATAAATTTTTCTTTATTAGAACTAAATAAAAATATTTATAAAAAATTTGAATAAAAAACATTTTCAGAATTATTCAGCTAGAATTAAAGTTAGGAATAATCCTCGTATGGAGACAAAAATGAAAAAACTATTAATTGGACTGGTAAGTATACTTTTGATTTCCCCAGTATTTGCAACTTCAAGTACCTCAACGACCACGACCACTCCGGGAACAACCACTGGTACAAATTCTGATATTCAGAACGATACTACTACCGGAACTGACACAACTCCATCTGATAGTACCGATTCGACTGGTGGTACTGGTACCGGCACTGGCACAGATACTGGTACAGGAACAAATACTGATTCTGGTTCTGGTTCAAGTTATTAATTAATGAAGTAGGCAATTGTCTGGTTATCCAGGCATTGTCACAAATTTAAATAATTACTTTAAGCTGCCCTGTTCAAAAGGCAGCTTAATATTGATAGAATTTCAAAATCTTATAAGCATTTGGATTTCAAATTAAAAAATATTTTTTAAGCATAATTACACTAGTGGTATTTCCTCTATCGATTCAAATTACATCTGCTCATACTTGCGAGAACATTCTTGGGCAGTGGAATGGTCATTGGGACGATTTGCAAAAAATTCACCCTGCATCGATACAATTTAACTCAATACAGGATGAACAATTTAAAGGGGAATATTCTTTAGACAGCGGTATAACAAATCCCCTGAATGGCACGTGTACCCTTGAGAATAGTTATACTGAATTTTTAGTGTTTGAGCGAGTTCCACCTTATTATAACCCTTGTTATGGTCAATTAATAACAGAAGTTTTAACCATATGGTGCATAGACCCCGCTCAGTCAGGTAGTTTTACTCGTGCGCATTAGTATGATGCGTAAAGTAATAAATGGTTAAAAGAAGGGTAATCATTATCCAGATAAGACTTAATGTGATAATAAAGCTAAGCAATGGATTACTTAACACATAACCCATAAAAATAACGGATACCGTAGCAAAGCACATATTGATAAAGCTCATCATGGCAGCACCACTGGCTTTATCGGACAAAGCATTGGAGGCGACCAGTGATCCACCTGAAAATAATAAACTGCTAAATAAATACAAACTGGCGCTGGTCATAAAAAACCATAAAGCAGAATGACTTGCAAAATCCCAAATTAAAATTAAATTTATAATTCCCGCTGCAATTCCCATTAATCCGATTTTAATTACAAAATTAACAGTGTAGCGAGCTAATAATGGTTTTGCGAGTAATCCACCAGCCAGCATGCCGATGATATTTAAACCATTCCAGTAACCATATTGCGCAGCGGAAAGGTGAAGTAACGATTCAGCGATTTGGGGTCCACCCGCTGAAAAGCAATACGACACCGAAGAACAATATCCTACTACTATGGAGAAAATAACCAATTTTGATGAAGATAAAGCCGAATAATAGTCGTAAATAATGGTCTTTGGATGGATCAATTTAGGAGAGATTAACGTTTCGCTAAACACTCGTGTTCCAAATAGCATAATTAATCCATGGACTAATAAAAACCAAAAACATCCTTGCCATCTCCAAAATTCAGTAATCAGACCTCCAATCATCACTGAAATTCCAGCGCCAAGGGCAAATGACAACACAGCATAAGACATCGCGGCTTTTCTTTGCGATTCAGGCAACCATTCATTTATTAACATAAACGTGCAGGCAAGGCCACTCGCAGCGCCGAGCGCGGTGATAAGTCGACCGATGATTAATAAACTGTAAGAATCTTGCGATTGAGCGATCAGGCAAAATACGATGCCAATAATATTAATCACTAAACCTATTCGTAGCGCCTTTAAACGACCAAACTGATTCGCCAAAGGGCCATACACTAACTGACCAATCACATAGCCTATTAAAAACGCCGAAACTATCCATTCTACCGCACCGAGACTAAGTTGGTATTCTGCCTGGATTCTAGGTAGGGCAGGAGTAATGATAGCTGCTGATACGGAGGCAATGGATATGTACGTTAATAGCCAAATAAGATTAAATTTGGATTCTTTGATTCTATGTGTCATAAATATTCAAAAAGCTAAATAGCTCCTAAGGATAAAATAAAACGCCGGAGAAACCAATAATTTAATGGTTATTTGATTTTTAACAGGCACAGTTCCTCAAATTAACTACTTATAAATCAACCGCGCTTTTGGGCCACAATGAGTCTTGAACCTCCAACAGGAAAATTAATTCCCTTGCGGATACCCATGATTTCAGCATTCATTATTTTTTCAAATATGAAATTCAATGCAGGAGAAAGTTCAAGCCCTGCTTCTGGAGTTTCCTGAGCTGATGGAGATTTTTGTAAAAAGCGAGACAAAAACATTGCGGGCAGAAGAGTGGTTACAAATGAGGTACTGCGTAAAATTTCAAAACCGCTCTTTTTTACTTTCTCATGCAGTTCATTAGCTGTATATCGACGCACATGGCACGCGTAATCATCTATAGAGCTCCATAACCAGCGATGTTGCGGCACTGTCAGCAACATGACTCCTTTCGGTCTTAATGCTTTATGTATTTGTGACAGCACTTGTTCATCTTCCTTAATGTGTTCTAAAACATCAAATGCCCCAATACTATCGAATTCGTTCACAAAAGGAATCTGGCGGGCATCCATCTGCATGAGGTGAGCAGACGGCAGTCTTTGTGCTGCAAAAGATAATCCATTAATAAAGATTTCACTTCCTTGTAATGATGCTTTAGGAAAAGCTTGTGCAATACCAGAAAGGACAAAACCTGTGCCACATCCAATTTCTAAAAAGGAGTGAAAATTGGGGTAATATTTCCCTAATGCCCAGATAATTAGACGGTTCCGCGCACGAAACCAAAAATTTTGAGCCTCCAGGCGAGCAAGATTTTCAAAATAGTGCGCTTTAAAACCCGAGCTGTCAAAAGCACATTCAGGTGCGAAAGCGGGAAAGCCCTCTATAAGTTCAGGAAAAAAATTACAAGAAGAGCATGAGGGTTCCAGAGAAAGATAAGCAGTCTCACAATTTTGACATACTCTCATAAGATAATACTTTCAGCGGAAATAAATATGAAATAATTCAACATAATAGTTTCATTTTAAAGTTTTCCTATTGTAATTTGTTCATTCTAATCCTGCAAGCCAATCGTATTATTACAATGATTAATTTAAGAAGGATGTTATCGCTGAATAAAAAGCTAGGCAAAGACACTATGTGCTTCAATCTCATTGGCGAGATCATGTTATGCTTCGGCTACCGTCTTACCAAATCCGCAGATTCCTTTTTGCAGGTTAGGTCCTAAAAGAGCACACCACGCTCCGCCATCTTTTGCTATGGATACTTGATATACAACATTATTTATACCAAGCTTATAGTCATCCAGATTACTTTTTAATGATTTGGAAGGAGGGCGATGTAATGATCTCTTGGGTTGAACTTCAGTCATCGGTTATCTCCGCTACAGCTTATAAAGGAAGCTCATTATTTATCCGTTTTACGAGTAATCATGAGTATGAGTATTATAACGTTTCCAAAAATATTTATGAAGACCTCATCCATGCCCCGTCAGCAGGACAATTTTTTAACAAAAAAATAAAAAAATATTACACATTCCGTCAGGTTAGCTGAAAGTTGACGTTCTGGTTTATTTTTTCTAAATTAGTGAAGTCAAGACTGTTTTTTGAAAATTTTTATTGGTACCATATCAACCGGAAGTTTATCCACACTTCTTGTAGGATGTGTGGATAAATTGTTTCACATCATCTTACCTTTCCTTTGTAGCAATTATCCCTGATATTCTATAGCTCATGTATAACAAGGATTATAGGCATTTATGACTTTGTTAAATAGATAAATCTTATCCACATTTTCTGTGGATATGTCTGTGAATAGGTGGCGGATAATAGTATATATACATAGATGCAGAATGTGTATTACATCCCGCATCATGATTCTAAAATAACTATTTAAATTGAGATTGTGATTGAGGATCTGAGTTTTCTTGATCATGCATTGTTACATCGTTAGAGTCCTTCGAGCTTAAAACAGCAACAGGTTGGGTAAAAAAAGTGTTATTGTTGTTAGCTGGTAATTCTCGCTTTTCCTCAAAAGCTTCTACGCCTTCTTTTTTTAGTTTGTCTAAGGAGAGCCACAAGGACAAAGAATTTCCCGAAAGAAGATCATTTCTAATCTCATCAATATGCGGGTAAATGATTTTAAATAAATGTTCTAATACATCACCTGTGGTCTTGGCTATCAAAATTTTACCACAATTCCTTGATCCCATTGGATAATGTGCCAAACTTAAGAAATCATCATAATTTTTTATTTTTGAAGCGATGATATTTACATGTTTACGAAATAATTGACTTACTTCATTACTTGAAGAATGTTCTAATTGTATGAAAGCCAGAATATCTTTCAGACTCATACTTTCAATGAGATCTTTATCTAATAAACTCAAAGCAGTTTTATAAGCTGACAAGTTATAATCATATTGAAGTTCCAAACTTTTTTCATTGACGGATGCCATCATCAAGTCACGTAAATTTATTAATTTGGATCGTAACTTAGATAGATGCTCTAGTATTTCTTGTGCGTTACTAAAACATTGTGTTGGTAAATACTTAGCAAACAGCTCATTAGCACCAGTGACTGCGTTGTTTGCGGCAATATCTCTAAACTCTTTTCCCCTTTTTAATTCATCACTTTGTTTTTTTGGACGAATGTAAAGCGCGGTCACTTTATCGAGTAATTGTGAATAACGCTCTTCTAATTTACTACCTTTTTCATTTTCAATAATATATTTCAATTGATTAATTAAGCCAAAGTCCACTATTAAAAATTTGTTTTCAATCAAAATGTCCAGCATAGCAGCAAGTTCATTCCAATCTTTAGTGCAGCCATTAGAATTAATACATTGCTGAAAATAGTGACAAGCATTTTCTATATCATTAAGCTCAAAATAAGCGATACCTGCGAGTTTATTAAAATGAAATGACTTGTGAGCTGTCTCAGCTTGATTATAAGAAAAATAAACATCACCCAAAACTCCCGCCAATTTCGCCGCTGTTTCGTAATGACCAAGATAAAAATTTACTCCAGCACTAACCTGAATAAATCTCTGTCCATTCGGACACTCAAGAGTTGTTACGAACTGCAGGCAATCATATGCCATATCTTGATTTAAGAGATCTTGAAGCCGAGCATTGACCTTTTCGAGCATAACTCGCAAATCGGGGTTATCTGGAAGATCTACCGTACTATCTTTGTCTATTAAAGGAGCCCCAAGCAGCTTACTTATATCTTCTAAACTTAAACCAGCCCAATCAAAATCAGAGCTAATATGAGAAAGATTATTCGGATTCTTTTTTAAGACTACACCAGCGCGTTTCTGAAATAGGGTGTCACCCATACAGTTCTTCCTAACTAGGTTAATTAAGTAAGTGTTAAATTCAAATAATATAGTATCATAATAGCGGCTTTATGTGCAAATTATAAGCATTGCTGGGTGCTATTTAGAACTCAGGACTCGAACCGATTTCTTTCAGGCATTTAATCTACCTTTAGAGCGCTTAGTCTCGTAGGTATCAGTAGATATTCTTAGTATCATGAACGCTTTAATAAGATTTTACCTGGGAGGTGGGCAGAGGCTAGGGTAAGCATTTAATTAGTATTTTTTTACCACAAAATCAATACCTTAT
>JAUXYG010000099.1 GCA_030694525.1 Legionella sp.
GACCCAATTGATGCTGGGCATTAAATCGTTGCGCAAGACCAATTGCCATTTGACCTATCATTTGACTCGCCTGACCGACCACATCACGCTCATAAGCCATTAATCCTCCCAACATCCCGGAGGTTAATTTATCTGATATATCAATAGTTCCTGAACCATTACTTAATAATACTTTGGTTCCTAAATTGTTTGACAGATCCGAGCTTATGGTTAAATTACGGTGATCAGTGCCGGTAACCAGCATTTCTCCACTCGCAATTCCTACACTAATCGTCCCATCGCCTTGATCAAAAACAGTTAAATCCACAAAGGAGGCCAGTTGTCTTAATAGTTCATCTCGCTGATCGAGTAGTTCAGGAGCATTGGGTGTTGCCATGAGGTATTCATTTACCTTGGCAATATCCTGGGTTATCTGATTAATTTGTTTTGCAGCCTCTGTTATCTGGGTGGACGAATTGTTTTGATACTCATCAAGTTTGTTTTGCAGGAAATTAAATTGCTGCACCAAAAGCTGACTTTGCCTTAAGGCCACTCCCCGTGAAGCCACATTATCAGGTGCATTATTAAGTTGTCCCAAGGCATCAAAAAAAGACTGCAGTGAGCCTGAAACACTGGTACCATCCTGAGATAATAATTTATCAATTTGAATAGCCTGTTGATAGAACGCGTCAAATTGAGATTTGGAGCTGGTCGCATTTCGAACTTGAAAATTAGCAAATTGATCCACATTTCTGGTAATAGAATCTACTCGAACGCCACTGCCAATAAACGAACCCGCATAACGGTGTGAAGGGTTTGGCGTAAAATGAATACTTTGCCGGGAATATCCGCGTGTCGTAGCATTGGTAATATTATTACCGGTCACGTCCAATGCACGCTGAAAAGCGTTTAATCCTGAATAGGCAATACTCAAAATGGACATATGCGTTCACTCCCTAAACTCATTTTGTTCAATTCCAATATCAGAGCTGGTCTGATAACCCACAACGTTGCATTGCCTGATTTAATTCTTCGCCATTATAAATAGCCAAAATCTTGGAGCTGTATTTAGGATCTGTTGCATACCCTGCCTTTCTTAATTCATTAATGTAAATCTCTGGATTGTTAGCATTCGCCAAGGCGGTTTGATAGCGCTCGCTACCCTTTATTAAAGACACATAATCATTAAAGCTGTGTTCGACTGAGGGATATTTTCTAAATGAAGCATTCATCTTTATAGGAGTATCGGCAATATACTCCGTTGTTTTAATCGTCACCGAATCATGACTGCTTCCAGCCTTGACATTAAAGAGATTATTACTACTCGTTCCATTCGCATCTTTAGCCACAAATTTCCCCCAACCGGTCTCTAATGCCGCCTGAGCAAGTAGTACTTTAGGATCAAGCCCCATCATGGACGCTGCCTGTTTCGCTTTGGGCCACAATGATTTCACAAAATCATCGATGCCATTTGGCGATGATTCGTCTTTAGTCTGCGGGTGATTAACGAGCGGTGATGAAGGTACTTGATTCCTTGAAGGCGCTGTAGTCATGGGAATACCTTCTTTTTCAGGCGTATTCATAGTTCCCTTCAATTGGCTGGCAAGCATCGTTGCAAGGCCGATGCCTTGAGTTCCGGCGATGTTGTTTGCGTATTGTCCATCAAGCATTTCCTGAAAAGTAGTCTGATTTTTGCCGCTAAATGGACTTGATTCATCCAGAAAATGCTGCCCCATCCGCATACTTTTTAGCATGGACTGCAAAAATATCCCTTCAAACTGTTTAGCAACGGCTGGCAATGCCTGATTGGCATCATTTTTTGCCTCTAATTTTAACTCGTTTAATCCTTTAAAATCGCTGATTGCTATACTTTGGACTGTCATTCCTTTCTTCCTTTAAATTACTATTAACGTGGCATTTAATGCTCCTGCCTCTTTTAACGCATCGAGGATGGCCATCACATCTGCAGGAGTTGCACCTACTGCATTAATACCTCTGACTATATCTTTTAATGTGGTGCCTTTGGGTAACACAAAAGCACGGTTATTTTTCTGCTGAATATTAACCTGTGATTGTTGGGTGGATACAGTTCTTCCATTGGCAAACGCATTGGGCTGGCTGATTACTGGGGTCTCAGTAATACTCACTATCAGATTTCCATGCGATACTGCGGCCGACTTAACAATCACATTATTGGAAATAACCACCGTGCCTGTTCTTGAGTTCAGGATTATTTTAGCATTAGGTTCGCCTGGTTTAAATTCAATATTCTCTAAAACAGAAACATAATCGACACGCTGCGACATCGCTTTAGGTGCAGTGACGTTAACAGATGTCGCATCTACGGCATGAGCGGTTCTCGGCCCCATTAATTCATTAATGGCATCCGACATGCGTTTCGCAGTAGTAAAATCAGGAGTATTTAAATTGAAAGTAAGTGTTTTGGAGAAATAAAACGGATTGGGAATATCTGCTTCAATGGTTGCCCCATTTGGAATGCGTCCTCCACTAGGAACGTTTACCGTAACACTGGAACCATCACTCCCTGCAGCACTTATCCCGGAAACCACCACATTTCCTTGTGACATCGCATAAACCCGACCATCCGCTCCTTTTAATGGAGTTAACAGCAAAGTACCACCGAGCAAACTTTTGGCATCACCAATAGAGGAAATATTTACATCCATAGCCTGCCCTTTTTTCATAAAGGTAGACAAGCTTGCTGTAACCATTACGGCTGCGATATTTTTTGAATTAAGGCGTGTGCCCGGTGGAATGTTAACTCCTAACTGGGTCAACATGTTCGCAAAACTATCTTCTGTATACCGAGTACCGGATTTATCCCCGGTACCATTTAAGCCGACGACAAGGCCATATCCCACTAACTGGTTAGTACGGACGCCTGCTAACGTAGCGATGTCTTTAATCCGCTCAGAAAAAACCTGAGGGGTAAGCAAAGTTATTGCCAAAACCCATGATATAACCCACACTCGCCGCATTACAATTCCTTGTCTGATTAGGTTGGAAATAACGGACTCCATATAAATCGTGCCAGCCAACCCTGAGCATTCGCATTATTAATTTGTCCCGTTCCACCATAAGAAATTCGTGCATTGGCTACTCTGTCTGAAGTGACTGAATTATCGGGTCTGATGTCACGCGGGCGCACAATACCCGACAATTGAACATATTCATTCCCCTGATTAATTTTCACCCATTTTTCACCTTGAACTACCATGTTTCCATTGGCGAGCACCTGAGCAACAGTCACAGAGATACTACCTGCCAATCGATTATTCTGAATAGACCGCCCTTCTCCCGTA
This sequence comes from Legionella sp., assembly GCA_030694525.1. Taxonomy (GTDB): domain Bacteria; phylum Pseudomonadota; class Gammaproteobacteria; order Legionellales; family Legionellaceae; genus Legionella. The sequence goes on from JAUXYG010000099.1 coordinate 3,303, forward strand.
AACTTTCTTTGGTTATTCAGATCGAAATCAAGACTGTAGCCACTACCTAATGATATGGGTCGACCTAAAAAGGCCTTATTGACCACCTGTAACTGCTCATTTTTCTTTTGGGTAGTCGTTGCATTTTTCTGAGCATTTGTATTTTCAACTAAAAATATGGTGAGGATATCACCAGGATGTCTTGCTCGGGGTGTTTCAAAAAGCGGCAAAGCCGTTTCATTACTGTAAATAGCACCACTTACTTTACGTAATTCTTTAGGATCAGGGGTCGTGGGATAAGTGGGGGCATAATCGGGATTTAATCCAGGTGCCGGTGGATACAGCGCTTCGCATCCACCAAGAAGCATCGATAATAAAACAGTAATGGTCAGTTTAATTAATGTCATTGACGTTCAATCCACTATAAAGTCTGGTTTAAATATTGCAACATGCTATCGACGGTCTGAATGCTTTTAGCAGTAATTTCATAACTTCGCTGTGCCTGAATCATATTGACCAATTCTTCAACCACATTTACGTTGGAGGCCTCTAACGATCCCTGCAATAAAGAACCCAAACCTGACTTACCGGGATCATCCGTTAAAGGCGTTCCACTGGCGGCGGTTTCAATAAACAGGTTTTGTCCCATAGGTTGTAACCCTGCAGGGTTAATAAAGTCGGTTAACTGAATATTCCCTAAAACGGAGGGCGTATTACTTCCAGCAACAGTAACGCTTACTGTGCCATCATTACCTATAGTAATACTGGTGGTCTGTTCTGGAATGGTCATGGTCGGTTGCAGGGGGTACCCATTACTCGTAACCAGTTGCCCGGTATTATCCGTTTTAAAACTGCCATCGCGTGTGTAGGCTTGGGTGCCATCGGGCATGAGAACAGTTAAAAATCCGCGCCCCTGTATGGCCATGTCTAAAGAGTTTTGGGTATTTTGAATGCCCCCTTGAGCAAACATTTTTTCAGTGGCAACCATTCGCACCCCTGTTCCCATATTAATTCCGGTAGGGATTTGCGAATTTTGAGTGGATTGAGCCCCTGCCTGACGTAAATTTTGATAAATTAAATCTTCAAATAATGCACGACCTTTTTTAAAACCAGTTGTGTTTACGTTAGCCAGGTTATTGGCTATTGTTGCAATGTGTTTATCCTGAGCTTCCAAACCTGACTTACTGACCCACAGTGCTGGTTCCATTAAAGCCTCCTGCCATTATTCTTATTATTATTCAGGCTATTCGTGCAATACCTGTGCCAGTTTTTGGCCATTCTCATCAGCGGTGGACAAGATTTTCATTTGCGCTTCAAACTCGCGACCCGCACTTATCATTCCCACCATTTGGTCAATGGCTTTGACGTTACTTCCCTCCAGAGCGCCACCCACAACCACTACGTTAGGATCAGCTACTACTCCGCCACCGGATTTAAGTCGTAATAAGCCCTCTTCTGTTTTAACCACATTCGTTTTATCGAGCGTTACTAACTTTATCCGGTCTAAAACGGCGAGAGTTTTACCATCTCCATCAAGAGGTACGATACTTATGGTCCCATCACTACCAATTTCGATGGATTTAGCTGGAGGAATGGATATGGGACCTCCATCTCCTAAAACGGCTTTACCCGATGAAGTGGTTAATTGACCATTGACATCAATTTTTAATCTTCCGCCCCGCGTATAAGATTCGCCTCCCGCCCCTTTAACCGCCATCCAGCCCATGCCATCAATCGCCACATCCAATTCACGCCCGGTAGTCATTATTTCACCGGGTGATAAATCAATACCATTGGTTCCTTGTACAACAAAAGACTGACCGGAAGGATGATTCATTCCTTTACTATTATTCATGTACAGGGTTTGCGCCTGATACAAATCGGCTTTAAACCCTGGCGTATTAAGATTCGCCAAATTATTGGCGATTAATTCCTGACGCCTGAAATCTGAACGCCCACCACCAATCGCAGTATACAAAATAGGGTCCATAGCCTACTCCTAGCGTATATTGATAATGGTTTGCGTGATTGCATCACCAGTACGAATCGTTTGAGCATTGGCCTGGAAGTTACGTTGTGCGCCAATTAGCTTCACCAGCTCTCCGGTTAGATCAACATTTGACTCCTCAACTGCACCTGAATTAATTAAACCTAATCCTCCAGAGCCCGCTGCACTCACTAACGCCTGACCAGATGCAATGGTTTCTGACCAACTGGTATTGCCCAGGTTTTTTAAACTTTCGGGATCAGGGAAATTAGCCAATTGAATTTGCCCCATAGCCAGTGATTGACCATTGGTATAGCGACCCAGAATGATTCCTGAATCATCAATATCTAAACCCGCGAGACTGCCTGTGGTATACCCGTCATTTTGAGCCGACTGCACCGCAAATGGACTACCAAATTGGGTGCTATTAGAAAAATCAATATTCATACTTAAAGGTGCTGAACCATTATTTAAGTTTAAAGATAACGGCACAAGATTATTTGCCAAAGCATTATTACTGGTATCAAATACACCGCCAAATGAACCATCATCATTAAAATTCATGCGAAACAAATTATCGGTATTATGAGCGCCAACATTCGGTGGAACATTTTGATTATCAATCTGAAAGGCGACATACCATTGATTTTGGGTATTTGCCGGTGATGACGCATTCGGATCGCCTACCGCTGCTGAACCATCAGCATGCACGAAATACATACTCAACACATGCGAATTCCCTAAACTATCGTAAATAGTAGATGAAGTGACGTTATTATAAGTATCGGTAGCAGGCGTTGCACCACCACTCCAATCCGCTGCTGGTGGCGTCGCTTTGGCATATAAATTAACCCCAACCTTAACATTACTAGTGGCATTTGGAGTAATATTGGCCGTATTGATTTTTAAATCCCCCGAAGCACCAGTTATATTCCCACTTTTATCAGCTAATAGACCAGTCAAACGTTGATTACTTCCATTCACAATATAATTTTGATTATCCAGCTTAAATTGTCCCGCACGCGTATAAGTGGTTGCTCCCTGATCACTTAATATAAAAAAGCCTGATCCATTAACTGCCAAATCAAGGGTATTATTCGTAGGTGTCAAATTTCCGGTAGCAAACGACTGATGCACACGTGACAGGCGCACCCCGCCCCCTATGGAATTATTTCCGGTACCGTATGCGTTTTGTGTGTAAATATCAGCAAATTCGGCGCGGGACCCTTTAAATCCAACCGTAGCGGCGTTGGCAATATTATTACCGATTACGTCCAAATCCCTACTGGATGCCTGAATACCACTTAAAGCCGTATTGAAAACCATGTAAGCCTCCTGCTTAATAATGTGACCCATTTCATCCTGGAAATGAGCATCCTATACAGTAATTTGTCTAACCTGATCTAACGACACCGATCCAACTCCAGCCACATTTAATTTTAATCCCTCACCATTTTGCCCAAGACTGACACTATCTACATTAGCAGAAGTCATTGTTTTTAAGGAGACTTCCTGACCAGAGTAAGTGCCACGCACCTCAACTTTATACTTACCTGAAGCCAAACGTTTATTGTCTTGACCCGTACCATCCCAACCAAATTGAAAAAAACCAGGCTCAGGTTGTCCTAATGGAATTGTTTTTATTAATTCACCGGATTCTGAATAAATTGAAGCAGTCAGATTGCTTAATCCAGCGGGCATATCAATTGCTGTTTTAGCCTCTCCCTCAGCACCAAGGGACAGGCTGTTGCTGTTCACTAAGACTTTGCGTCCCACCAGAGCGGAAGCTTGCAATGCCTGATTTGATTGAAGAGAAGAGGCTAATTGTTGCAGGGACTCCTGCATTTTGGTAATTCCATCATTCGCACTAAACTGTGCCAATTGAGAGAGAAATTCACCATTAGCCTGCGGTTGCATAGGATCCTGATTCTGCGCCTGCGCAACCATAAGCCTTAAAAAATCCTGTTGTCCCAAGCTTCCTCTTGAGGAAGTTTCGGTTTGGTTTAAACCAAGGCTCGCAGCTGCGTTTGAACCATTCACTGAATTTGTCATCATTCCTTTCCCCTTATTCTCCCAACTGCAATGTCCGTTGCATGAGTTGTTTGGTTGTATTAACTAATTCAACATTCATCTGGTATGAACGAGATGCCGAAATCATATTTGCCATTTCTTCCACGTAATTAACATTCGATGTGTAAACAAATCCACTTTCATCAGCGATAGGATTGTTTGGATCATAACGTTTAGAAGGTTCGACGTCACTTTGATAGACCCCTTTTAACTGAACTCCCGCTTTAATCGTATCACCCATCCATTGGTTGGCGTGTTCCTGAACTGCCTGAAAAATCGGGTATTTAGGTTGATATACCTCTTCAGCAGTTCCTGATTCCACATTAGCATTGCTCATATTACCTGCGCTGGTAGTGAGGCGTGCTGTCTGAGCAGTCATAGCTGAGCCGGCAATATCAAATATTGATCTAAGCGACATGATCATTCCCCTCTTAACGCAGTCATCATGGATTTTATTTTACTGTTTAGAAAATTGAGACTGGCCTGATAATGAAGCGCGTTTTTACTGAACTCCACTGTCTCCATATCTTTATCAACCGTATTTCCATCTAAAGAAACATGAGTTGCATTTCGATACTTTAAATGAGGACTAAATTCGCCATTCAAAGTCATATGCTGTGGCGATGTAGTTTTAATTTGCTGGGAGTTACCTGCCATCGTTGCAGTTAATAACTCATTAAAATCAAAATCCTGTGCTTTAAAATTGGGTGTATCCGCATTCGCCAGATTATTGGCTAATTGAGATGCTCGTTGATCCCGTGCAGATAGTGCCTTTGCATGAATTCCAAAATAGGTATCAATATTTAAAGCCATATTCACTCCTTTTATAGTCCTTTGGTTAAAGCAAACATTGTGCCAAGGAAAAAAGAATGAGAAAATCAAGGCACCACTTGTTCCCAATCCGGTTATTCCTATGTCTGACTTAAGATCTCTTCCTGTAAATGCGATTGACCAAATAAAATTATACCTTCTGGGATTACAAAATACGATTTGTGCTGAATTGGAAAAGCTGGATGGTAAAGCACAATTTATCGAAGATTCCTGGGAGCGTCCTTCGGGTGGAGGCGGTAAAACTCGGGTTCTTACGAATGGGCATATCTTTGCCAAAGCAGGAGTTAATTTTTCCCATGTAGCAGGCGAACAGCTCCCTGCATCAGCAAGTGCTCATCGACCGGAATTAGCGGGTAGGAATTTCAGTGCATTGGGAGTGTCTTTAGTCATTCATCCGGAAAATCCATACATTCCTACCAGTCATGCCAATGTACGATTTTTTATCGCTGAACGGGAAGGTGCGGAGCCGGTATGGTGGTTTGGTGGCGGATTTGACTTAACCCCTTATTATGGATTTGTTGAGGATTGTGTCCATTGGCATCAAACTGCCTTTGATGCGTGTAGACCGTTCGGAGATTCGATTTATTCTGAATTTAAACAATGGTGTGATGATTATTTTTATTTAAAGCATCGTCAAGAAGCACGAGGAATTGGCGGATTATTCTTTGATGATTACAATCAAATCAGTTTTGATCATAGTTTTTCTTTAATGCAAAGTATTGGCGATCATTTTATCAAAGGGTATGCACCGATTGTTGCAAAGCGTAGCAATCATCCTTTTGGCGAGCGAGAGAAAGCATTTCAACTGTACCGCCGCGGACGCTATGTTGAATTTAACCTGATTTATGATCGGGGAACGTTATTTGGCTTACAATCGGGCGGTAGAACGGAATCCATCCTGATGTCGCTTCCACCAGTTGTGAATTGGGAATATAACTGGCAACCGAAAGAAAATAGCCCGGAAGAAAAGCTTTACACTGACTTTCTTCCAGCAAAAGATTGGCTGGGAGTACTTTGAAATGATTCGGAAGGCAACACTAATTTTGCTCTTGTTGCCTTCTTAAACCCAGCCATAAAAGAACTGCAGCACCCCCGTTTAAAATACTTAAAATGAGGAACACCTGCGGTATTACGACATGAAAATGCAGCAAAATCATTACCAAAAGAGTGCCCAATACCATAAATAAGGCATTATAAATGTTATTAGCAGCTATTGTCCTTGCTCTGAATTCAGGAGGACTTATTACTTGTAAGTAAGTATAAACAGGCACCACAAATAAACCGGCACAAAAAGAGAGCATGAACAAATCAAATGCAATACGCCAATGCCTGAGGTAGGTAAAAAAGCTGAATAAATTAAGTAATGTCGTTGAATCCCCTTGGTTTGATGGGGATGCCCAATACAAATCGAAGGTAAAACAAGTAAATGCCAGCATCGCAACAGGTACAATGGTTAAAGAGATTCGTCCCTGCAAAATCCGGTTTATAGTCAATGAGCCCAGGGCAATTCCTATCGAAAACAATCCCAAAAACACAGCAAACACAGTGGTATTAGCCCCTAAAACGTAATGCGTATAATCAGGTAACTTAGTTAGTAATACAGCTCCTATTAACCAAAACCAGGATATCGTTAAAATAGCCAATAAAACCCCTGCCTCTTCCCGAGCCTGCTGAAGCATCGATACTGTGGCACGCCATACGTTTAAATCAACTTTTAGATAAAGAACTCTGGAGGGTGCTGGCGGGATATACATACTTGAAATCAAACCTGCAAACGCAGCCGATAGCGTCATCAACATAGCCAAATAAGGAATAGCACTGGTGGAACCGATTGAGAGTGTTCCCAGGGTGGTGCCTAAAAGTATCGCAACGAACGTGCTGGCTTCGATGAGTCCCGTTGCTCCTAGCAAATCCTGCCTGGGTAAATGGTCGGGCAAAATAGCGTATTTAATGGGACCAAAAAAAGCAGAATGAATGCCCATTCCGGTCAGAGTTATCATCATCAATAAAATGCTGCCGCGATATAAAGCAAAACTGCCGATGATCATTAAAATGAGTTCAAATACTTTGACCAAACGGGTCATCAATGCTTTATCGTATTTGTCAGCGAGTTGACCTGAGGTGGCGGAGAATAGAAAAAAGGGCAAGATGAACAACGCACCAGCTATTGCCTGATAGTATTCAGATTGCGCTTGATTATGACTCAAATGATAACTAATCAGGGTAAGCATCGCTAATTTGAAGGCATTATCATTAAAAGCACCAAAAAATTGAGTAAGAAAAAGCGGTAAAAAACGTCTTTCCTGTAAAAGAGAAACATACCCTGCACTCATTGGAAACTCCGGATCTTAGCAGTTTGAAATAGAGGTTTAGAATAGGTGGGCTTGAGGGTAAAGTAAATGCTGAACTGGGTTTAATCTATAGATTTAAAATAATTAGATATTATCACACTTGAAATTTAAACACTTTACTTTTGATTAACCTATATATTCATTAATTTTAAAAAAAAAGGAACTAAGGGTAAAATTAAAGTTATCTAAATAAATACTCTATATAATGGTAAAATCCCTTTCTATTATTGAGCTTATTGTGTTATTATAATACATCTTTATCCTAAGAGGTGGTTATGGCTAAGATTGAACGATTTCTAACATGCTATAAATTTCAAGATGCAAATGGTAAAATTACTTATCAGAATAATAAACAATTCAAAATATCTGATTTTGCAGTGTTAAAGAATAAAATTATCCAGGCCATCAAAATTAACGATACAAGTTCATTAGCCAACCTTTTAAAAGAACCCTTCATTAAAGCTCGAATAATTAATGTTCATGAAAAGGTCACGAAAGATAATAACTCTATTCAATTTGTTTATATGGGTGTCAATTCACAGTATATTACACACCGTGAAGGAGTTAAAACAATATCTATATATCAGGACCATTACGTATATTCCAACCTCGAACTACTATTACGTGATCATCGAAATGAGTTTATTTCAATCTATCAGGGAGCATCGGATGCTTGTAAAGAAATATTAACAGATTTTTCGAATCTTGATCTTAGAAATTTAAATTTTGATAATCTTGAGCTGACCCACGCAAAACTAACTAATACAAATCTCTTAGGTGCAACTAATCTTTCACAAGATAAACTTAATGAATGCATCAAATCTGATAATGCTCAATTGCCTGATGGTTTAATATCATCATGGAATGAGCATAAAAAAGTTCAAATTACTACATATATTGATAAACTAAAACGTTATGGCTTAGAGCTCGAAAAATCGAAAGATATCAAAGGTAAAACAAAAGGCTTACAAGCTATTAGTCTAGCCAACCAATTACAAGAGCAAATTTCTTCACCAAAATTAAAATTAAACGGCCAATTTCAATCTGACTTTATGAAAACATTAGAAAAATACAAAGATTCATTTAAAGAACGCCGATTTCATAGTTTAAAAATGATTGTCGCCAATATTGCTTTATGTGTTCTTGGATGCGGTGTGGGATATGTTGCTGCTGGTGCGGTTCATTACATGAAAACGGGTAGCTTTGCATTTTTTAACCGACCGACAAGTTATGATAAATACCTGCAAATCGCTGAAGCTGCTGAACCGAAAGGTTTGAGTAAGTAGATACAAAAATAAATAAGCCAGACTGAATTATCTGGCTTATTTGCTAATTATTCAGTTGCTATAATAACTTCTTGTGCTTTCAAACCTTTTGGTCCTTTATCCAGCACAAATGTTACCGGATCATTCTCATGAAGTGTTTTAAAGCCAACACCCTGGATGTCTTTGTAATGTACAAAAATATCATCGCCTTGCTGATTAATAATAAATCCAAATCCCTTTTTTTCATTAAACCATTTCACATGGCCTGTTTCTCTTTGCGACATTAGCTATCCCCTTTGTCTAAGCTTTTACATCTCTATCGTTATTTACTTTGTTATGCTCACATCCGTGTACTTTTTGTGACTCGAAAATTACTGACCACTAAGCAATCTACGTTATAATGAACACTTCGCTATGCACGAGTAATCACGTACACTTTGATTAGCATATCAGTTTTTTGTTGATTGTTAAGGATTTTTTACAAAATTTACGATTGTAAGCATATATTTTTTGGTTTTAGGAAACATAATGAATCATACGAAATCATCTTTTATAAAATTAGCTCTGGATTGTCAGGCCCTACGTTTTGGAGAGTTCACTTTAAAGTCAGGCAGGATAAGTCCCTACTTCTTTAACGCAGGATTATTTTATCAGGGGAATGCTCTTAAGAAGTTAGGGACTTTTTATGCCAATATTCTTTTGGAACAAAAAGTGGATTTTGAACATTTGTTTGGCCCGGCTTATAAAGGTTTACCCCTGGCAACTGCTACTGCCATTGCTTTGACGGAAGCGGGAAAGGAATGTACCGTCACGTTCAATCGTAAAGAGTTTAAAGGGCACGGCGAAGGAGGTCAATTAATTGGCGCCCCCCTCACCGGAAAAACAATTATTATTGACGATGTCATAACCGCTGGTACTGCATTTCGTGAATCGCAAAAATTAATAAAAGAACATAATGGTGATTTAACCGGAGTAATTATAGCTCTGGACCGTTGTGAGCGTGGGACTGGTGCACAGTCCACTCTTGCCGAAATTCAGTCAGAGGGAATTAAGGTTTTTTCCATTATTAATTTATATGATTTAATTGAATATTTAAAAAATAATGGTCAATTTGAGCAAGTTAAGAAAATGGAAGCGTATCAAGAATTATATGGCTGCGGTGCATAAATGACTCGAACAAGATTACTGGACCCCTCGGACAAGCCGAGGGGCGTAGGGGTGGGGAGAAATCACAAGTGACAATCCCACACTCTTCAGGACTCTACGTCCCTCGACTCCTTCGAGGGATCCAGTAGCATTACACCAATGCACATCATTATTGACTATCCCACACGCCACAGGGCCCCTACGTCCCTCGGCTCGTCCGAGGGATCCAGTAGCGTTACACCAATGCACATCATTACTGGCTATCCCACACGCCATAGGGCCCCTACGTCCCAAGGCTCGTCCGAGGGATCCAGTAGCGTTACACCAATGCACATCATTACTGACTACCCCACACGCCACAGGGCCCCTAAGTCCCAAGGCTCGTCCGAGGGATCCAGTAGCATTACACCAATGCACATCATTACTGACTATCCCACACGCCACAGGGCCCCTACGTCCCTCGGCTCGTCCGAGGGATCCAGTAGCGTAACACCAATGCACATCGTAGCTAGTAATATTTAAGATCTGATAAATCAGTAAGTAAAAATCATACCCCTCAAAAACCCAAATCACATACTCAATATTAGCATTGACAAAAAGAACTCAAGATCTTATTATGCTCCAATGTTACACTACGTTAATACATTAATATGAAATCACATGGAACGCTAAAGCATCAAGCCCTGCCAGAGTTAATGCAGGCCATCAGTTTATTAAAGAACGAACACGAAGCGACCTTATTTTTTACCGATCTGTGCACTCCGGCAGAACTCGAGTCTATGGCGGATCGGTGGCAAGTAGTGCCACTGCTGCGCCAGGGAATACCCTATCGCACCATACATGAGCAAACAGGGGTGAGCGTTACTACGATTACCCGAGTGGCGCGATGTTTAAGTTTTGGTACCGGTGGGTACCGTTTAATTGCAGATAGAACGGAGAGCACATGACGAACCGATTACGCATAGCATTACAAAAGAAAGGCCGACTTTCTGAAGAATCACTTACTCTTCTTAATCGATGTGGTCTGAAATTTCGCCTCAAGCCCAATGCTTTATTAACTCATGTCGATAATTTCCCAATTGATTTATTATTTGTACGTGATGATGATATTCCAACATTAGTATTTGATAATTTATGTGAAGGGGGAATCGTTGGTGAAAATGTCCTGCTCGAGGCATCACTGGCACAACCCCAAAAGAACTATAAAAAAATTATGTCATTAGGTACCTGTACTTGCCGCCTCTCCATAGCCGTACCTGAATCATTTGATTATCAAGGCCCTGGAAGTCTCGATGGCAAACGCATAGCAACCAGTTATCCCTATTTATTAAAGAATTATTTAGACGAACGTAAAATATGTGCTGATCGCCTTATTTTGACAGGCTCTGTTGAAGTAGCCCCACGGATGGGTATGGCAGACGCCATCTGCGATTTAGTCTCAAGCGGTCAAACCCTTGAGGACAATAAACTGATTGAAGTCGATACCCTATTACAAAGTCAGGCAGTTTTTATTCAAACACAACAATCCATTTCTTTCGAAATGCAAAATCTGTTCGATATGCTCACGAGACGTATCCAGGCGGTGCAACAAGCGCAAGAGCGCAAATACATTGTTTTTCACGCGCCCAAATCAGCGCTGGAGTCCATTGCTCAGAACCTTCCGGGCGCAGAATCACCAACTATTCTTCCCCTACCCGGTAATGCAGATAAAGTTGCAGTCCATGTGGTATCGAGTGAAGGTATATTTTGGAATACCCTGGAAACGATTCAAAGCCTGGGTGCGAGTTCCATATTAGTGTTACCGATTGAAAAAATGCTGGAGTAAACATTATGTTGTCTGTTCTAAACTGGGAGTATTTAACTCCTGCCGAAAAAAATCAGATTTTGATGCGCCCTAAATCAAACACCTCAGTATCCAATCAGGTTATGAGTATTATTAATCAGGTACGAATGGGTGGTGATGACGCACTTTATTCATTAACCCAACAATTCGATGGAGCCCAACTGGCCACACTACAAATTCCTGAATACAAAATCCAGCAAGCAACTATTAAATCAAATGCGATGAATGCCATAAATAAGGCAATTAAAACGATAACCACCTATCACCAGGAATTGTTGCCTGAAAATAAAACCATTCAGACGGCTACCGGAATTACTATAACGAATACCTATAAGCCTATTCAAAAGGTAGGTTTATATGTGCCTGGGGGCAATAATACCCCGCTCATCTCATCACTATTGATGCAGGCCATACCGGCTAAAGTGGCAGGATGTCCGGTAAAAGTTCTCTGTACTCCTCCAGATGAGCAAGGTGAGATAAACCCACATTTACTGGTTGCTGCGCGATTATGTGGTATTAAAACAATCTATTCCCTTGGCGGTGCTCAGGCAATTGCAGCAATGGCCTATGGAACACCAAGCATCATGAAAGTAGATAAACTATTTGGTCCAGGTAATTCGTACGTTACTGAAGCAAAGAATCAGGTTGCACGCGACCCACACGGGGCTGCTATAGACATGCCGGCAGGACCTTCTGAAGTGATGATAACCGCTGATCAAAATGCGAATCCTGCATTTATTGCAGCAGATTTACTGGCACAGTCCGAGCATGGAATTGATTCACAGGTCATTCTTTTATGTGACACCTTGGAACTGGCCGAAGCGGTGAACGCACAATTACACATTCAAATGCGTTGCCTGTTAAGAAAAAATCTAATCGAGCAATCGCTGACTCATGGCGCCATATTGGTATGCCCCGAGTTATCGGAACAAATAAGGATTATTAATACTTATGCCCCCGAACATTTAATCGTCAACCGCAACAACGGAGCGTCATTGGTAGACAAAATCCAGGCTGTTGGCACGATATTTCTGGGTGCCTGGGCTGCTGAAACTATGGGTGATTACATCACCGGCAGCAATCATGTGTTACCTACTCATGGTTATGCACGAAATCACAGTGGACTGGGGACGGTCGATTTTTTAACCCGATTTAGCGTGCAGTCCATTGATTCACAGGGGATAAAAAGTCTGGGGCCAGCTGCAATTACTTTAGCTCAGCTCGAAGGGCTTGATGCTCACGCAAATGCCGTGCAAATACGCCTGAATGCTTTGGAGGTATAAATGTCTGTTTTTAATTTGATAAGACCGGAGCTATTGAACGCACCAGGATATATTACGGAAACCTCAGACACGGTGTTCCGTATGCATGCTAATGAATTGCCCTGGAATCCGTTGGATTCCCTGCCTCTGAATCTTAATTTTTATCCAGATGATCAATTGCAAAAGCAACTGCTCCAAAAATTAGCAAATCGATATCAGGTTGAAATGAATCAGATCACCCTAACGCGAGGTAGCGATGAGGGTATTGATTTGATTACCCGTCTTTTTTTAAAAGCTGGAGAAAATTCATTAATGCAATTTCCTCCCACTTTTTCCATGTATGAATTTTATACGCGATTACAGGGGGGAAAGTTAATTCAATGTCCTCTTAATGCCCAAGATAATTTTTCGTTAAACTTTGCAGCACTAAGTGCTCATTGGCGCTCTGATTGTTCCATCATTATGTTTTGCAGTCCTAATAATCCTACGGGTAATTTAATGGATTTAAATCTGATTGCGGCAGTTTGCAAGCGATACGCTAGCCAATCCATAGTCGTTGTGGATGAGGCCTATATTGAATTTTCCGCGGGTCAGAGTGCAACCACTTTAATTAAAGAGTTTGAAAATTTAATCGTACTTCGCACTTTGTCGAAAGCAGCGGGACTTGCCGGCCTCCGACTGGGATGTATCATCGCGCAAAGTTCACTCATCAGTGCCATTAATAAAATTATTCCACCTTATGCCCTTTCCAGCTCAGTAATAGATTTAGGTTTACAGGCATTAACCAATAACGAATGGTTTCCTGCAGTTATCAAAACCATTCAAAACTCACGAAGTCAATTGATTACCGAATTAAAAAAACTACCCATTCTTGAAAAAATCTATGATTCCGAAGGTAACTTTATTCTCGTTAAAACGGCATATACCACCCAAATAAGTTCGTGGTTTAAGAAACACGGTATAGCGATTAAGGAATTTTCATCCTCATCGCTCATACCCGATCACTTGCGCATAACCGTCAGCGATGATCATCGCAACCAGTTAGTGATTGCTACTCTTACTTCATTTATGAATAACTTTTGTTAGGAAAAGAATAATGCAAAAAATATTATTTATTGATCGCGATGGCACCTTGATTGAAGAGCCATTTGATTTTCAGGTTAACTCTCTAGATAAAATTAAACTGACTCCGGGAGTAATTCCGGCATTGGTGCAATTAAAAAGAGCCGGATTCACTTTAATTATGGTGACCAATCAGGACGGTTTGGGAACTCCTGCTTTTCCTGAAGAAGAATTTGCCATATGTCATGAGTTTATCCTCGATCTTTTTTCATCTCAAGGCATCTTGTTTGATGAAATTTTCATCTGTCCTCACCTGCCAGAAGATCGATGCGACTGTCGCAAACCCAAAACAGGTCTTTTAAATGACTTTATCCAAAAAACACCTTTTGCCAAATCACTATCCTGGGTTATAGGTGATAGAGAAAGTGACCAACAGTTAGCAGAAAATTTAGGCGTTAACTTTCTTGCCATATCTGGTCAGCAAAATTGGCAACACAATGCAGAAGTTATTCTAAACTCAAAAAGAACAAGTACTATAAAACGAACTACTAAAGAAACTGCAATTGAATTAACCATTACTTTAGACAGTGACACAACCAGTATGATTAATACTCCCCTGCCCTTTTTTACCCACATGTTAGAACAAGTGGCAAAGCATGGCGGGTTTGATATGCAATTAGACGTAACGGGTGACATGGAAGTAGATGATCATCATTTAATTGAAGACACCGCCATTGCTTTAGGGACTGCTTTAAAATCTGCTCTTGGAGATAAATGGGGAATAAATCGGTACGGTTTTACCTTACCGATGGATGAATCCTTAGCCTCTATAGCTATTGATTTAAGTGGACGTGGTTATTGTGAATTTAATGGCTCGTTCACCCGGGAATTTGTCGGGGGAATGGCTACAGAAATGGTTCCTCATTTCTTTAAATCACTTGCCAGTGCAATGGAAGCAACCCTTCACCTCAATGTGACCGGTACCAATCACCACCACATGATTGAGGCCTGTTTCAAATCGTTAGGTCGCGCCTTAAAACAGGCAGTTACTCAAACAAGTAATAGCCTACCCTCAACCAAGGGATTATTATGATTGCCATAATCGATGTAAGCGGTACCAATCTCACTTCATTAGTGAATGCCATAAATCGCCTTGGGTTTAAAGGCATACTTACTCATGATGTAGATCAACTCCAAACTGCAAGTCATGTCATTTTACCGGGAGTGGGTACCGCTCGCTATGGAATGGACTCTCTGCGTAGTCATAATCTGATTGATGTCATTAAAACATTAAAACAACCTCTTTTGGGTATTTGCCTGGGGATGCAATTATTACTGGATTACAGTGAAGAAGATGGTGTTGCATGTCTGGGATTAATTCCCGGAACAGCGACACACCTGCCGTCCGATAAAGATCATCCAGTGCCGCATATGGGATGGAATAAATTGCAATGGAGTAAACGCAATGTACTCCAAAATGGTTTAAGTTCTGAGGATTATGTCTATTTCGTGCATAGCTATGCATTAACTCAATCAGACCATACTTTGGCTCGTTGCGACTACAGTCAATCCTTTGCAGCCATTATAAATAAAGATAATTTTTACGGCATGCAATTTCATCCTGAAAAATCGGCACGATCAGGCATGACATTACTTAAAAATTTTTTAACCCTGGAGTCATTATGTTAATTATCCCTGCAATTGATTTACAAGACGGACGCTGTGTGCGCCTGGAACAAGGTCAATTTAACAAGGTAACAGTATTTGGTGACTCACCAATAGAGAAAGCCTCTTATTTTGCCCAAGCAGGTGCCAAACGAATACACATCGTTGATTTAGATGGAGCGAAAACAGGCTCCATGCAGCAATTACCCTTGATTACTGCCATGCAAAATGGAGTGGAGGTCCAAGCTGGTGGGGGGATACGAACCTTTGAAGAGGCTCAAAAATGTATTGATGCAGGAATTTCTCGTATTGTGTTGGGCAGTATCGCCATAATAGATAAACCCTTGACCAAAAAAATTATCACGACACTTGGTGCTGAGCGCATAGTGCTAGCCATTGATGTCCAGTTAGTAAATCAAATACCCATACCTTCGGTTCATGGCTGGCAAACCACCAGTGACACTTCTTTATGGGATGTGGTTTCTTATTATCAGGAGTTAGGTATCAGCGATATTTTATGCACCGATATAGCCTGTGATGGGATGATGGGAGGACCTAATTTGGTATTATATGCTGAAGCAGTAGCGCGTTTCCCCCAATTATTCTGGCAAGCATCCGGAGGAATTCGCAATCAAATGGATATTGAGCGGTTAAAAACGATAGGAATTAAAGCGGCCATTTTGGGATTAACCCTTTACCAGGGTGAATTTGATTTACCAAAATATCTGGCAGAAGAACAAGAAACGGAGTTGTTATGTTAACCAAACGAGTAATTCCATGTCTTGATGTACGTGATAATCAAGTGGTTAAAGGAGTACAATTTCGCAATCACAGAATAATAGGTGATATTCTACCTTTAGCCAGATATTACTCAGAATCAGGAGCAGACGAGCTGATTTTCTATGATATCACTGCCAGTAGCGAAGAGCGCTCGGTTTGTCCTGATTGGGTAAATCAAATTGCTGCAACTATAAATATTCCTTTTACAGTTGCAGGTGGAATCAGCTCTGTGGCTAAGGCTAAATTAGTATTGCAGTCGGGAGCCGACAAAGTGTCAATCAACAGTCCCGCTTTGTTAAATCCTAATTTAATCAATGAATTAAGTTCCATTTATGGTAAACAATGCGTGGTTGTTGGTATTGACAGCCAATGGATTGATGATGATTATTACGTGTATCAATATACGGGTTGTGAATCCACCTGCATCAATTCGAAGCGTAAAACACGGGAGTGGATTAAAGAGGTTCAAGAACGTGGTGCTGGTGAGATTGTACTGAATTGCATGCAGGCAGATGGGGTTCGCTCCGGATTTGATTTAGTTCAGCTCCAAGAAATGCGCGCATTATGTCATGTTCCGTTAATCGCTTCTGGAGGCGCCGGAAATAGTCATGATTTTACTGAGGTATTTCTTAGAACACAGGTTAGTGGCGCACTTGCGGCAAGTATCTTTCATGATAAAGTAGCGTCCATTCTTGAGGTGAAAACTGCTTTAAAAGCAAAAAAAATAGAGGTAAGAATATGAGCGATATTGCGGTTGACTCTTTAGATTGGGAAAAGATGAGTGGTTTACTTCCCGTAATTGTGCAACATGTTCAAACAGGGCAGGTTCTGATGTTAGGTTATATGAATCAGGAAGCGTTAATTGCCACATTAACTTCTGGTCAACTTAATTTATACAGCCGCAGTCGTCAGCGTTTATGGCGCAAAGGAGAAACCTCTGGTAATACGATGGCAATCGTTCACCTGAGCGCGGACTGTGATAACGACAGCCTATTAGCTCAGGTGTTACCAAAAGGGCCTGCATGTCACTTAGGATTTACCAGTTGCTATCAACCTTCTTTAACGAGTGCGCTGGGTTTTTTAGATGAGTTAATGGAGTTGATTCATGAGCGTGCTCAGGGAAATCCTGAAACAAGTTACACCGCACAACTTCTGGCCTCAGGGGTAAATCGTTGTGCGCAAAAGGTAGGTGAGGAAGCAACTGAAACGGTAATAGCTGCAGTGAGTGATAATCTGGATGAACTGATTAATGAGAGTGCTGATTTGGTGTTTCATTTGCTGGTTTTATTGAAATCTTGTGAATTGAGTTTTTATGAGGTGATTGAGTGTTTACGAAATCGGGATAGGCGGGTGCATACTTAGTGTCGATAGAGTCACCCTCATCCGCCCTTCGGGCACCTTCTCCCATAATGGGAGAAGGAATCTTTAAAATAGTATCATGCCAAAGAAGATGAGCTTTTAACTATCGTTTTACTGTTATACCCACGAAAGTATGCAACTAACTCTCGCTCAAGGTCATCCTGATGATGAAAGCCAAATCTTTTACAATGTCATGCCCACGAAGGTGGGCAACCATTTCTCACTTGGCACAAACCAAGAGCAATGCACCTCAACTTACCCACCTTCAGGTTATTTGAATAGTTACATCATGAATTCCAATTCCTTATATTGAAAGAGAATAAACTCTCTAAACCACAGCTACCAAAACCGCCGTCAAATAATTCCCCTCAGGAAAAGAAGACAAGGTCGGATGGCAACTAGCCGGCCCATAAATTCCTATTATCCGTGCCTGCTTCCCAATCACCGCAGCCTGAGCACTAACCAGAGAACAAAATTCTGCTGATGAAAGAGCTGATGAGCAATTACAGGTCATTAATAACGAACCTTTTTTCATATGTTTAAACACTTCACGATGTAAAAACCGATAATAATTTTTTGCTTTTTGTAAATGCTGTTGCGAAGGTACTAATTTAGGGGGATCCAAAATCACCAGATCATAATCGCCAGCGCGGGTTAAGTAATCGCGTGCATCGGCCTCAATAAATTCAATATTAGTCAATCCATTTAAAGTAGCATTATGAGTTGCCTGCGAAATTGCCTGTGCTGAACTATCCACAGCGGTAACATGCAAGGCTCCCGCTTTAGCAGCATGCAAAGCAAAACCACCGGTATAAGTGTACAAATCAAGAACTTTTTTCCCTGCTGCTAATTGAGCAATTCGATGATGATTTTCGCGTTGATCCAAAAACAAACCCGTTTTTTGTGCATGGGCAAATTCTACTTGATAGATGATACCCTCCTCTAAAACCTGAGTGCTTTGATGCGTCGGTTGAGCCTCTACTTGTTTCCAACCATCTTGACCTAATGATTTGGTTTGCGAAAGCCAAATCATTTCATCCGCAGGCAATAATTCCCGTAACACTTCAAGAATGATCGATTTATTCAATTCAACCCAATATGCAGAACTCGAAATCACACACGTTTGATTAAATCGATCAATGGTTAAGCCAGATAATCCATCTGCTTCACTATTAAAAAGACGATAGGCCGTAGTTTGCTCATTTGGAAGGTTAAGACAACTGCGGATTTCAATTGCCTGATTCAAGCGGTGCCTGATAATAGCCTGATAATTAGTTAAATTACCCTCTTCACTACTTAATGCAAGGACTCGCACTCGATAGAGTGAATGCTCGTTATAGGCACCGATTCCAATAATGGTTCCTTCTTCATTACAGATATCCACTAACTGACCTGTAATCAATTGACCCTGATGACGCGCTATTGCTTTGGGAAAAATCCAGGGATGGCCTCTTAATACAGTATTTTGTTTTGCAGCCAGTAAAATAACTTTCGTGTTCATTTTCTATTTCCCAAAGACTAAAAGTCGGCTAATCTACACCATAGGACGATACACCTGCAATGGTAGTAAGGGCAATTATGCGACAATTAATAAAAATCATAGTCATTTTTGTTTCCATCACAAACTTTTGTAATCTGGCTTATGCGGAGCCATGGTTTACGGGACCTCTGTTAGCTCCTGCGGGACATACCATCCCCAAGGGACATACGAACGTTGAACTTTACGCTTTAGATGTTCATACTGATGGTCAATATAATGAAGCTGGAGAATTAATTCGTACCCCTCTTTTCAGAACGTTTGTTGCCAATCCGGTGTTGACCCATGGATACACAGACTGGTTAGATGTCCAACTGACTCTTCCTTATGCGTTTAGTAGCACCCGAAATGTCCGTTACAATAGATTGGGTGATGTGTCCGTCGCATTAGGTTTTCAATTGTATGAGCAAAATGGATCACCAAAACGTATTGATACTCGTGTCTTTGTTCAGGAAACGTTCCCTACCGGAAAGTATCAGCTCTTAAATCCCCGACTTTTAGGTACTGACTCCACAGGATTAGGAAGTTATCAAACGCTGATCGGTCTGGATTTTCAGTATTTGAAAGAAATTTATAACTCTCATTACTTGAGAACTCGCCTTATCTTTTCCAGACTGTACGCCTCAGCGGTTAATGTCAGAGGTTTTAGCAGCTATGGAGGGGCGGAGGATACCGATGGAAGAATACGTCCAGGTTCTGAAAATGGAGTTGATTTGGCTTTTGAATACACACTCACCCAACATTGGGTTGCGGTGATGGAAGGAACCTACTCCAACGGTAAGGCAACTCGCTTTAACGGCAGGCTGGGGATTGGTAACATCGGAGGCCCCCCCATAAGCATCGGTAGCGGTGACTATAATGAAACCGCTTTGGCTCCAGCGATTGAATATAATTTTAACAGCAATGTGGGTGTTATCGGTGGTGTATGGTTCCCCGTATCGGGAAAAAACACCTCTCATTATAACACCTATATATTAGCGCTAAATGCATATTGGTAATTTATAAGGCATGGCTTTAAATGGATAACAAAAATAAATTCAGATTAACTCTGGCAGCCTTGGGAATTGTGTTTGGTGATATTGGAACCAGCCCGTTATATGCCTTAAAAGTCACTTTAGCCAGTTTACCTATTGATCAGTTAAATGTCATGGGGGTTTTATCTCTAATATTTTGGTCTTTGATAATTATCATTTCATTTAAATATTTGATTATCATATTCAAAGCAGATAACGAAGGAGAAGGTGGTATTTTAGCCTTGCTTGCATTAATGAAGCATAAAGGCACTAAATATGAGCCTTTATTTTACATGGTAGCCATCTTTGGCGCAGGACTTCTGTTAGGCGATGGAATGTTAACACCGGCCATCTCCGTAATCAGTGCGGTAGAAGGATTAAGTACTCTCTCGGAGTCCTTCAATCCGTATATTTTACCTGCATCAATCGTTATCTTTTGTGTTTTATTTGCTATTCAATCTCGCGGCACGTCACGTATTGGTGCCTATTTTGGTCCTATCATTTTAATTTGGTTCAGCACGATAGCTACTTTGGGTTTAATGCAAATACTTGCATATCCGGTAGTTTTGGAAGCGGTAAACCCCTATTACGCAATTCGATTTTTATATCATGAGGGTTGGCATGGATACCTGTTATTAGGGGGTATTTTTCTGGTGGTCACGGGGGGTGAAGCTCTATTTGCCGATATAGGTCATTTTGGTAAAAATCCAATCCGCGCCAGTTGGTTTGCGCTGGTTCTCCCTTGTCTCTTACTCAGCTATTTTGGGCAGGGAGCCAATTTATTACTTCATCCCGAATCCATTGAAAATCCATTCTTTATGATTGCGCCAAGCTGGTTTTATTTGCCTTTAATCATTTTGGCAACATTTGCAACAATAATTGCGTCACAAGCGGTCATTTCGGCCACTTTTTCCTTAACCAAACAAGCAGTTTTGCTCAGCCTGTGCCCCAAAATTCCTATAATTCAAAAATCAAAGGATCATTCGGGACAGATTTATGTGCCCCACATCAATGTCATTTTGTTTATTGGTACCATGCTTTTTGCTTTGAGTTTTAAAACCTCAGACAATCTGGCTCATGCTTATGGTATCGCAGTGAATGGAGATATGCTGTTGGTTGATTCAATGGTTGCTTATACAGCGCTCGCCATTTGGGAATGGTCCAAATTTAGAGTGGCACTTATTTTTGGAATATTTTTAGCAATTGATCTGGCTTTTTTAGGAGCTAATTCCCATAAATTTTTAACAGGCGGTTGGGTCCCCGTAACTTTTGCCCTTTTTGTTGCGTTCATCATGTACACCTGGCGATTTGGTCTTGAGTATCTCCGTAACAATTTTTATATGAAAAAAGACGATATAACCAAACTTTTGAAACAACTCGAATATAAAAGTTTTAATCAGTTACCGGGGGTTACGGCGATTTTTATAACCGATGTCTACGATAAAAGTGGCGGTAGCTTTCTTCATTTTTTAAAGCTAAGCCATTCTATGCCCGAGCATGTTCTAATTGTCGATTACGTTGTCGAAAATATACCCTATGTTCACTATCGGGACCGCTATGAGACAGAGTCATTAGGACCGAAAATATGTAAATTGACGCTACATTATGGATTTATGGAAACCATTTCCATACCCCGCGCTCTTGAAAAGGCTTGCTACAAGCATATTCTGCCTTTCCAGCTAAATATAGATCGTGCGACCTATATGGTCGAAATCCCCAATGTGATGGCTTCAAAATCAAGAAAATCATTAAACTTTTTCTGGCAGGAAAAAATATTCGCCTTTCTCATGCGTAATTATTCAGCCAATCTTAATATTGAATTTTATAAATTACCCTATAATCGAACAATTGCAATTGGTACTTATTTTATAATGTAATTGGGTTCTACTAGATCCAAATTAAATAGAAATTGAGATCATGGTATAAATTACAGTGAATGAGAATCGCTCTTTCTCATAATTTATCCATTTATAATCCATTTTCATAATCTCTATATTTTCTCCCTTCTCCCTAGGAGAAGGACTGCGTATTTGAACGTTCTTACTCCTTCTCCCTAGGAGAACACTGGGTATTTGAACGTTCTTACTCCTTCTCCCCTAGGAGAAGGACTGGGTATTTGAACGTTCTTACTCCCTTCTCCCTTGAGGGAGAAGGGCTGGGGATGAGGGTGAGAGGATTTACACCGATCCTAATATTAAATATTTTCTAGCCACATCATTCTATTTTAATTTTATATCTCACCTCTAAGGAGATAATATAAGTTACTGTCGATTTTAAGATACATCTCCCGCTTATCCTCATAATCTTATTTCGAAGCAATTTACATATTCTACATCGCGGGTCTCTTTATTTCATGTTAGAATTTTTCATTTATCCAGAGGAAAGAGCTATGTGGTTTAACAATGTGCTTATATACAAATATGAACTGGATGAGGCAGCAGATTTAAATGCTTCATTAGCAGATGAAATTCTAAAACCATGCCCTCCGCACGCTCGTTTCATTTATGGATGGTTGCCTGCATTTGGTGATGAAATGGTACATGAAGTAGCCGGTGCATCCCTTATTTGTATGGGTAAAGAAGAGCGTATTTTGCCGCGTGGTGTCATTAACAAGATGCTCGAAGAACGAATTTTAATGATTGAAAACCAACACGGTCGAAGCGTAAAACGTGCTGAAAAAGCTCAAATTGCAGAGGATCTGGAATTCGAATTATTGCCTAAGTCATTTTGCGTCCAGAAGCGTTTACCTGCTATTTTAGATACGGTGAGTAAACGTCTCATAGTTAATGCTTCCAGTAATACCCAGGCCGCACAGCTTACTTCATTATTACGTAAATCTGTTGCAGGAATTACTATTGAACCGCTTACTCATGCAGAGAACCTTGCCATTCGTTTTGCTGAATGGATTCATTCCCCAGAAACATTACCGGCTGATTTTCAACTAGCCTCCGATTGCTTATTATTTGCTTTAGATGATGATAAGAAACGCATTCATTGTAAAGGATATGAACTCCCAGCTGAAGAGATATTGACTTTGCTATCCCAAGGAATGGCTACCGCCGAAATTTCTATAATCTGGAAAGAACGTATTCAATTTACCCTAACCCATGACTTTACTTTTAAAAAGCTAAAAAGTCTTGATTATCTACTCGATGACTTTAGCGAACTAAAACAACTGGATGAAGAATATCAACGACAAGATGCTGCCCTCACTTTATTAACGGGTGAACTAAGGGAATTGACCAACGATTTACTTGCAGCACTCACGGTGAAGTCAGAAGAAACTGATATGGTAAATGAAGAGCCAGCAGAAGTACTTGCTGTTTAAAGGTTAACTTGGCTCCACGTTATTTTTAATGAATTATAATTACAAAACGTGTATTTCATTTAAGATAAAAACGTCGCCGCGCACTGAGTTATCCTATCATAATTTAGAATGTACAAATAATGGTGTTAATTAGTTAATTATCTTCCCCGCGCAGGCGGGGATGACAAAAAAACATGATGCATAAAAAAAATAATAAGGAATACTACATTAGTTGAACCAAACTACCTGATACTAATCATCTTTTTTCTTTTTACCAATTTCAATATCTCTTTCTTCATCCAATTTTTTTAAGAACTTAAGTTTCTCTGTTATTTTTGTTTCTAATCCGCGATCAACCGGTTGATACCATTTTGGTGGATCTATACCTTCAGGTAAATAATCCTCACCTGCCGCATATCCATGCGGCTCATCATGTGCATACCTATACTCCTGGCCATGACCTAATTTTTTCAGCAAACCAGTAGGCGCATTACGTAAATGAACAGGAACCTCTCTGGATTTATCTTTCTTAATAAAAGCCATGGCTTTGTTAAAAGCGACATATCCTGCATTACTTTTAGCCGCTACGGCAAGATATATAACCGCTTGTGCCAAAGCAAGTTCACCCTCAGGAGAGCCTAACCGCTCATATGTTAATGCAGCTTCATTGGCAATTTGCATTCCACGAGGATCAGCAAGACCTATATCTTCCCATGCCATTCTGATAATTCGACGGGATAAATAGTTAAGATCAACGCCGCCATCAATCATTCTACCAAACCAATAGAGTGCTGCGTCAGGATCTGATCCCCTCACTGATTTATGCAAAGCAGATATTTGATCATAAAAATTATCCCCGCCTTTATCAAATCGTCGAGCTCCAGGAGCTAATGCATTATTTACTAACCCTTCAGTGACATGTGTTTCCGCAAGCGCGGCACAGGCGGTATTAATTTGCTCAAGTAAATTAAGTAATCTTCTTGCATCCCCGTCTGCATAGCCAATTATTATTTCCAATGCTTTCGAGTCAAATTGCAAAGCAGCCAGTGTTTCTTTTTGAGCGCGATGCACTAATACCATCAATTCGTCGTCTGTTAACGATTTTAATACGTAAACTTGAGCACGGGAAAGTAGGGCAGAATTGACTTCAAAAGAAGGATTTTCAGTAGTAGCTCCAATAAATGTAACCAGACCTGACTCAGTATACGGGAGCAAAGCATCCTGTTGTGCTTTGTTGAACCGATGAATCTCATCAATAAATAATATAGTTTTTCTGCCTAATATTAGGTTATTTTGCGCCGTTTCCATTGCTGCGCGAATTTCTTTAACCCCAGAAAAAACAGCAGATAAAGCAATCCACTCGCAATCAAAAGCTTGTGCGGTTAAACGAGCAATTGTTGTTTTACCCACTCCAGGAGGCCCCCAGAGAATCATCGATTGCAATTTTCCTGCAGTAAAACTAAGGCGTAACGGTTTGCCCTCACCTAGCAAATGTGATTGACCAATTACGTCATCGAGATGTTTTGGTCGCAATAATTCGGCTAAAGGGGGTTCAGGATCAGTTTTAAATAAGCTCATAGTTCTGTCCGGGAATAATCAAAGATCATCAGTGCATAAAGTATACTTTATCTGGTATCTTTTTGGCATTTTAGTGAGAAAATGATTTGTGACTCATATAAGATTTCCTGGATCCCTCGGTCAAGCCGAGGGACGTAGGTATCATCGAGGGACATAGATATCATATAGAGTTGGTTAAATTTTTATTACAAAAGATGTTCCTCCATGAGCGCTCAGGTAACAGAATTATGCAGTTTTATTAATGCTTCTTCTTTATTAGGAAAGTTTCAAGATAAAGTTTAAATCGATTCGGGTAATCAGATCTGTAACTTGCATAAGATTTTCTGGATCCCTCGGTCGAGCCGAGGGACGTAGGTATCGTAGGATAGCTGTTGCTTATAATATTTTTATTAAACTTTATAGTTCCATCTGTTTCATATTCTTTATATTAATAATATATAATTATTGAACCTAATCAGTTCCGTATATTTCATCCAGGTACTTGCAGATAATTTAGTATCTCATCTATTCACCAGACTTTTATATTAATGTTCACATACCTACACATACCTACGTTCCTCGGCTTGTCCGAGGGATCCAGGAATCTATTGTGCGGTATTAAATTAGATTCAGCAGTGATAATTGCATTATTATTACTGTTTCACCACATCAACACCTTTAGGTGGTTTAAATTGAAACAATTTTGACGCTAATTTGGGATTCGCTTTTATTTGCCCTAACTTAACTGTTGTTACTTGTCCCAATTGATCGTACAACTCAAGACCGGTTAAGTTATTTTGGGTGAACATAAGCTTAATCCGCTGAAAGTTCTCTTTAGATGATTTTGCTTTGAGGTCAAATGTCATTACATTACCGGAAGTTTTTTCAGTCACCTCAAAGTCTTTAGTGACGGTATCATCATAACCACTTAGAAATAATGCTGCAGTACCACCTAATCCCTTCTGTTGCTTTTTAACTGTAACTTGTTCCAAATCTTCATCATACACCCACATTTTTTGGCCATCTGCCACAATCAATTGCGCCATCGGATCTTTAGTTTGCCAGCGAAATTTGCCAGGTCTTTCCAGAGCCATCGTACCTGAGGAACGAGAAACTTCCTTTTTTTTAGCTTTAACAATCTGATTAAAAGTAGCTGTCATAGAACGAAGGGCATTTAATTTAGCTTGCAACACTTCTCCAGCAGATTCACTAAACAGGCAACTTGAAAAACCAAATAACATAATCCATAGAATTTTTTTCATACCTAGTCCTCAGTAATTGATGTAACTAAAACATCACGATATCCGCCATCTAGAGGCCCTACTATACCGGTCCGTTCCATTTCTTCTACCATTCGCGCTGCTCGATTATAACCAATTTTCAAACGTCTTTGGACCGAAGAAATACTGGCTTTTCGGGTCTGAATGACAAATTCTACTGCCTGATCGTATAACGGATCATCATCCTCCACCGATTGACCTTCTTCATCACTACCACCCTCACCATCAGTAGTCATTTTTAAGATATCATCAATATAATCCGGTTGGCCGCGAGCTCTCCAATCATCAGCAATACGATGTACCTCTTTGTCATCAACGAATGCTCCATGCACTCGTAATGGAGCGCCACTACCAGGTGCAAGGTATAACATATCTCCATGTCCCAGCAATTGCTCAGCACCCTGTTGGTCAAGTATAGTACGTGAATCGATTTTTGAGGAAACCTGAAACGACATACGTGTTGGAATATTGGATTTGATTAACCCCGTTAAAACATCTACAGAGGGTCGTTGAGTAGCCAGAATCATGTGAATTCCAGCAGCGCGAGCTTTTTGGGCAATACGAGCAATCAATTGCTCCACTTTTTTGCCAACAACCATCATCATATCAGCAAGCTCATCGATAACCACTACAACAAAAGGCAATGCCTGTAATTCAGGGGCAGTGAGGTCCATCGAATCGACCGGTTTCCATAAAGGATTCACCAGGGGTTCACCACTGGCAATCGCTTCAGCTACTTTAGTATTGTATCCTGCGAGATTTCTTACGCCTAACGCAGCCATTAATTTATAGCGACGTTCCATTTCTTCAACACACCAGCGCAATGCACTGGCCGCTTCTTTCATATCAGTCACTACCGGAGTGAGTAAATGAGGAATTCCATCATAAACGGATAATTCCAGCATTTTAGGATCCACCATGATGAGTCGTACTTGCTCTGGAGTGGCTTTAAATAAAATACTCAAAATCATTGCGTTAATACCCACTGACTTACCTGATCCAGTAGTTCCTGCAACTAATAAATGAGGCATTTTAGCCAAGTCTACCACCATGGGATGCCCGGCAATATCAACTCCTAGAGCCAAGGTAATTGGAGAGTGAGCTTGCTGATAAACATCGGCAGAAAGTACATCCGACAAGCGAACAATTTCACGAGTATGATTTGGTAACTCGAGTCCTACAACCGTTTTACCGGGGATTACTTCTACAACTCGCACGGACACAACCGACAAAGAACGTGCCAAATCTTTTGCCAATGCAGTTAATTTACTTACTTTAATGCCCGCAGCAAGTTGCAGTTCAAAACGGGTTACTACCGGTCCTGGATGTACCGCGACCACATCTGCCTGAATACCAAAGTCAAGTAAATGCTGCTCCACATCCCGTGACACATTTTCAAGTTCCTGATGCGTGTAGCCTCCCATAGGCTTACCCGGTTGGCCCTTATCTAACAAGTCCAAACCCGGTAATGCACCACCAGAATTTGTATGAATTGAATTCATTTTAGGCGGGCGAATTTCCTTTAATTCTTTAATAACCGGTTTGACCACATCAACACTTACTTTTTCTTCAGCGGCAATTAAAACCGGAGCTGGTCTTTCCCGCTCTTTTTCTTTCCTGGGGGCAAATAATTTTGGTAATGCTCTTTCTTTCACTGGCTCTGGCTTTGGCTTTGAATCAGGGGATGAGGAGATAATCATTTCCCGTGTTTTTAAGTGCTCCATCCCTGCTGTACTTAAATGAAACATTTTTCTTAGCGTAAAATATGAGACATTGAAGGCCATTAACGTGTAATAACCAATCATTTCGACAGCCTTAACCCAGGATAGACCAGTAAGCCAGGTGATACCAACCAATAACATTGCCATTAAAACCAGGGTTGCACCATGTAAGTTAAGCATTTGGTACCATCCACCACTTACCGCCTGGCCAATAATCCCTCCAGCACTGTGAATAGAGTCCAGAGGTTTAATTTGCGGTTCAAGACTTAATAAACCACACCCGCCCGCAATCATTGAAATAAACCCTGTTGATCTTAGCAGTAACTCCATTTTATCTATTTTTCTCAGGGCATGAAAATCTTTGAGAATAGCCCAAGCGACATAGACAATAGCCAATGGGAGAAGATAGGCAAAATAACCAAAGGCAAAATATAAGGCATCTGCCAAATAAGCGCCTACCTGTCCCCCTGAATTTAGAATATCGCGCCCTGAGCGTGATGCATGCGACCAGCCTGGTTCATTTAAATCATAAGTAAATAAAGACAAGAGCACAAAAAGAGCACCGGTCAAAACCAGTATAAAACTGCCTTCAGTAAGGCGTTTTAAAATAAAGAGTGGCATGGTCTTTTTTTGGGTTCCAGCCGATTTCCCAGAGTGATGTTTTGCCATAGGTATTTTATTATTTTCATTTTTGTC
>JAUXYG010000104.1 GCA_030694525.1 Legionella sp.
CTGTTACGATTCAGAGGTTGATTTTGCCTGGCATCTTTTTGAAGACTGCTATAGTAATGCGATACCAGATAATTTGATGTGTTATTTTGATTGTGAGGCTTTTGCTCGTGATCTTTTTATCAGTGATTATTGTTCGGTAGAAGTAAATGGAATGACTCATGTTTTTTCAAGGTACTAAGCCCCATTTTCGGGGCTTTTTTATTATATTGGTTTGTTTTTAACCACTCCAGATGATAGACCTTAAAAAGTGCTACAATGTAAGTATTTGCTATCAATGTTAATAATTGAATATTCTGTCCTATGACCAATAAAAAAAGCCTCTCTGAACGAGACATTTGCTCTAAGTACATTACTCCAGCCATTATTGAGGCCGGATGGGATTTGCTTAGTCAAATTCGTGAGGAAGTGAGTTTTACAAAGGGGCGCATTATTGTACGCGGTAAGATGCATATTCGTGGTGAGCAGAAGAGAGCTGACTATATTTTATATTACAAATCTAATATTCCTCTCGCCGTGATTGAAGCAAAAGACAACAATTACAGTGTAGGTGCAGGAATGCAGCAAGCACTCAATTATGCTGAAACACTTAATGTACCCTTTGTATTTAGTTCTAACGGTGATGCTTTTCTTTTGCATGATCGTACTGGATTAGCTGAGAAAACCGAGCAAGAGTTAACCCTTGATTCTTTTCCATCACCTGCACAGCTATGGCAACGTTATTGCGAGTGGAAAGGATTAGAAACTCCTGAAGCTCGTCATATAATAGAAATGTCATATTATGATGATGGTACTGGGCGAACTCCTCGCTATTATCAGGCCAACGCTATAAATAACACAGTAGAGGTAGTTGCAAAAGGTCAGAGTCGCATATTACTTGTTATGGCTACCGGAACTGGAAAGACTTACACTGCATTTCAAATCATTTGGCGGTTATGGAAATCTGGTATTAAAAAGCGCATCCTTTTTTTGGCTGATAGAAACATTCTAGTTGATCAAACTAAGAACAACGATTTTAAACCTTTTGGTGCTGCAATGACTAAAATCAGCAAGCGCCAAGTAGATAAAAGTTATGAGATTTATCTCTCCCTGTATCAGGCAGTTACAGGTAATGAAGAGGAAATGAATATTTACAAACAGTTTTCTCGCGATTTCTTCGATCTTATTGTTATTGATGAATGTCATCGTGGTAGTGCAGCAGAAGATTCTGCATGGCGTGAGATACTTGATTATTTTTCATCTGCCACACATATTGGTTTAACAGCAACTCCCAAAGAGACAAAGGATGTTTCAAGTATTTATTATTTTGGTGACCCAATATACAGCTATACCTTAAAGCAAGGGATTGAAGATGGTTTCTTAGCACCCTATAAAGTTGTGCGTATCGATATTGATAAAGACGTACAAGGGTGGCGACCGAGTAAAGGTCAGACTGATAAGCATGGGCTTGTCATTGAAGATCGTGTTTACAACCAGAGCGATATGGACCGTACTCTTATTTTAGAGAAACGTACTGAGTTAGTAGCAAAGAAAATTACTGAGTTTTTGGTCGCAACAGACCCTTTTTCTAAGACCATTGTATTTTGTGACGACATTAACCATGCAGAGCGTATGCGTCAGGCTTTGGTAAATATGAACCCACAGCGAGTAAATGAAAGTCGTAAATATGTGATGCGTATTACTGGTGATGAAAATGAAGGCAAGGCTGAGTTAGATAATTTCATTAACCCAGAAGAGCGTTATCCAGTGATTGCTGTTACCTCCAAACTAATGACCACAGGTGTTGATGCACAAACCTGTAAATTGGTTGTGTTAGATCAACATATCAAATCAATGACTGAATTTAAGCAAATAATAGGGCGTGGCACACGTATCAATGAAGATTATGATAAATACTGGTTTACTATCATGGACTTCAAGAAAGCAACGGAGCTATTTGCCGATCCTGCATTTGATGGTGAACCAGTAATGGTTTACGAGCCAAAAAATGATGAGTCGCCAGTGCCACCTGATGAGGATATGCTAGATGACAATGGAAATCCTATTCAACTAGATTATTCTAACACTATCCTAAATGATGGATTTATCGATGAGGAAAGCACAGGACGCGTGAAATATGTGATTGGTGAAGATGTCGAGGTTTATGTGATTTCTGAACGTGTTCAGTATTATGGCCCAGACGGTAAGCTAATTACCGAGTCACTGAAAGATTTCACACGAAAGACAGTGAGAAAGGATTATCAATCTCTTGATAATTTTTTACGCCGATGGACTAAAGCTGAACGCAAGGCAACTATTCTTAGAGAGCTAGAAGAACATGGTGTGCTGCTAGATGCACTTGCAGAGCAAGTAGGTAAGGACTTCGATGCTTTTGACCTGATTTGTCACGTAGCTTTTGATCAGCCACCACTGACTCGTCGCGAACGAGCTGAGCAGGTTAAGAAGCGCAATTACTTTACTAAATATGGTGAACAAGCACGTAAAGTGCTGGAAGCACTGTTAGATAAATATGCAGATACTGGCATTGAAAACATCGAAGATATTAAAATACTAACTCTAGATCCGTTTAGAAGCATGGGGACAGCTAGTGAGCTTGTTTCAGCCTTTGGCAGCAAGAAAGCCTATCTTAAAGCACTCCATGAATTAGAAATTAACCTTTATTCAGAATTCAATCTTAACAATAAGTAGATAAATCAATGAGTATTTCTTCCACAATAAAATCCATTCAAGACATCATGCGCAAAGACGTAGGCGTAGATGGTGATGCTCAACGTCTAAGCCAATTGGTTTGGATGCTCTTTTTGAAAATTTTTGATGATCGTGAGTGCGAATGGGAGCTATTACAAGATAATTATCAATCACCGTTACCAGAAAAATACCGTTGGAGAAATTGGGCTGCCGATGCTGAAGGTATGACTGGTGAAGAATTGAAACAATTTCTTGATAATGACTTGTTTCCTGGTTTGCAGCAACTTGAAGTGAAAGGCGGTGATCAACGCGCCTACGTAATCAGATCGGTATTTGAAGATGCCTATAACTATATGAAATCTGGCCAGTTGATTAGACAGGTAATTAATAAGATTCAGGATGGAGTCGATTTCAACAAAGCACAAGAACGCCATTTGTTTGGAGATATGTATGAGCAGTTGCTACGTGACTTACAAGCAGCAGGCAACGCAGGTGAGTTTTATACACCACGTGCTGTAACAGAGTTCATGGTACGAATGGTGAACCCACGTCTTGGCGAAAAAGTGATGGACCCAGCTTGTGGTACTGGTGGTTTTCTATCCTGTTCAATTGAACACATACGTAAACAGGATGTGAAAACAGTAGAAGAAGAAGGGCAGTTACAAGCCAGTATTTTTGGTATAGAAAAGAAACCGATGCCACACTTACTTTGTACTACCAATATGATCCTTCATGGCATTGATGTGCCAAGTAATATTCGCCATGACAATACTCTCGCACGGCCATTAATCAGTTGGGGTCCGAAAGAGCGTGTGGATGTGGTTGTTACTAATCCACCATTTGGTGGTATGGAAGAAGATGGTATTGAAACAAATTTTCCAGCCGCATTTCGTACACGTGAAACAGCAGATTTATTTCTTGTATTAATTATGCAAATGTTGAAAACCGGAGGTCGCGCAGCATTAGTATTACCAGATGGTTTTTTGTTTGGTGAGGGTATAAAAACACGCATTAAAGAAAAGCTATTGGAAGAATGCAATCTGCACACTATTGTCCGTTTACCTAACGGAGTTTTTAGCCCTTATACAGGCATCAAAACTAACTTGCTATTTTTCAGCAAAGGTACACCTACGCAGAACATTTGGTTCTATGAACATCCATACCCACCTGGAGTAAAAAGCTATAACAAAACTAAACCAATGAAAATTGAGGAGTTTGTGGCAGAATCAGCATGGTGGGGTAAAGAGGAAAATGGTTTCAAAGAACGAGAAGAAAACGAATATGCTTGGAGCGTCAGTGTTGAAGAAATCAAAGCACGTAACTACAACCTCGATTGTAAAAATCCGCATGTGACAGAACAGGAAAACCATGATCCGGATATGCTTTTGGCTCAGTACAATATAATGCAGAATGAGGTAGCTGCATTACGTGATCAGTTAAGAGAGATTTTAAGTTCCGCGTTGGCATCATCATCTATGGAAAAAGAAATGGATAAAATCGTATGAGAACCATTCAACAGTTGCTTACTGATCATCTTGACATCTGGACAGCTGCCGAAATAGAAAAAAAATCAGGTCGTGGTCGTAGTGGTGCTAATTCTTTTAATATATATGGTATAAAAAAATTGCGAGAACTGATATTGGATCTCGCTGTTAGAGGTAAGTTGGTGCCACAAGATCCAAACGATGAACCGGTAAGTGAATTACTCAAACGTATTCAAGAAAATCAAAACCAACTGATTATTGCGGGAAAAATAAAAAAAAATATGTTGGTGCATCCGATTTCTGATGGAGAAAAACCATTTAATTTACCATTGGGTTGGGAGTGGGTAAAACTTGGAGTGCTTACTGAAAAATTAACAGATGGTTCTCATAATCCACCGAAAGATGCTGGTTGTGGGTTACCAATGCTGAGTAGTCAGAATATTAATTTTGGAAAAATTGATTTTGATTCTCCCTCTAGATTTGTCAGTGTTGAAGATTTTGAAATCGAAAATAGAAGAACTAAAGTTGAATATGGAGATGTGCTATTGACTATCGTTGGTTCGCTTGGTCGGCCCGCAGTAGTTCCGCAAGATGCGCCAAAATTTGTATTGCAAAGAAGTGTGGCTGTAATTAGAACAGAATTATTTAATGAGTTTTTATGTTTGCAACTTAGTTCGCCATTATGTCTTAACTATTACGAACTACATGGTAAGGGAACTGCGCAAAAAGGAATATATTTAGGTAAATTATCAGAAATGCCAATAGCAGTGCCTTCTCTTAACGAACAACATCGCATCGTCGAAAAAGTTAATCAATTAATGGCATTGTGTGATCAATTGGAGAGCAAGCAAAATAATGCTCTCGAAGCTCATGAAAAACTCGTCAACCACCTACTAAATACTCTTATCCAATCACAAAGCGCCGAAGATTTTAATGAGAACTGGCGACGTCTTGCTGCGTATTTCGACATCCTATTCACCACTGAATCCAGCATCAATGCTCTTAAGCAAACTTTGTTGCATCTGGCTATGATGGGGAAACTAGTGCCTCAAGATCCGAATGATGAACCAGCCAGTACATTAATCAAGAACATAAAAGCTGAAAAAGCTAAATTGTTAACTAAGAGCAAGATTAATAAAGAAAAATTGCCTTCATTAATATCTAATGTTAAAAGACAATTTGAATTGCCAATAGGATGGGAGTTGATAAGACTCGATGAAATCTCTCAGGTTGGTACTGGCGCAACCCCTTTACGTACAAAGCCTGAATATTTTACTCCTAAAGTTATTAGCTGGGTAACAAGTGGAGAAACTTCAAACCCTTATGTCTATGAAACTGAACAATATGTGTCTCCTTTGGCACTTAAAGAAACTAATTTAACTGTGTATCCAAAAGGAACGCTTATTGTTGCAATGTATGGACAAGGAAAAACTCGTGGGCAGATAACTGAATTAATGATCGAAGCCTGCACAAATCAGGCTTGTGCTGCAATTAGATTATTTAATACTGATGAATTTCACAGAAAATATGTGAAATTATATTTTGAAAAAATATACGATGAAATCCGAGAGTTGGCTGCAGGGGGAGCACAACCCAATCTAAACTTGAGTAAGGTTAAGGAAACCTTACTGCCACTACCACCTCTACAAGAACAATATCGTATCGTAGTTAAAATTGATGCGTTATTTGCTTTGTGTGATCAATTAATCATTAGAATCACTACAGCCAAACAATTACAGAAAGAATTAGCTGATATGATAGTAGAGCAAGTTGTAGCATCATAAACTAATCCTATATGATTAAGACTTTATAATTCTCGTAGTTTATGTAAACTAAGTTTATAAATGTCAGTTAAAATTTATGTGGAAATATTGGATTCGTGATTATTAATATTTATTGTATTTAAAAGGTTAAGTAGCTTTTCCTGTTGGGTGGGTTTAGTATTAACCAAATTACTGATAAGGGTTGACCATTTTTCTAATGCCTCTTTTCTCTGTGGGAGCATCTCATTTTTATTATAAGTCGCCATTATTTTGGGCATTTTATGCCCTAGGCATTTTTCAATCACCACAGGATCAATATTCAATGCTTCTCCCAATTGTGTAGCAAAGGTTCGGCGTAAATCATGAGGCGTCCATTGTGGGATATTAACTCTATCCTGGATGCGGATTACTGCTTTAGGCAATGCTTTGTCAGAAAGAACATTGATACCATCTGCACCACTTATGACATATTCTCCCTCGCTGCAGTTATATAACTCTTTAAGTAGGGATATTACTAATTCAGTCAAGTGAACATGCATCACAATGCCAGTTTTCGTATTTTTTACAGGTATGGTCCACATTGAATTTTGAAAATCAAATTCAGACCATTTAGCTATTCTTAATTCACCGAAACGAACACCAGTAAGCAATAATAGCTTTAAGGCGATTTTTATTTGAAGTGACATAGCACTTAAATCACTGTCCAGAAACTCCCATAAAATTTTAATTTCATCCAAAGTGAGAAAGCGATCTCTTGATTTTTCCTGACCACCTATATCTCTTGCGCGAATATTAGCTGCGGGATTGATCGACAATTCTCCACGACTTACCGCATAGTTGAATGCCTGTTTTATTGTGCTAAGTACTTTATTAGCATGAACAGGGGAGCCCCGTTTAACTATTTTGTCTAATTCTTTAGTGATATGTCTTGTCTGGATATTTTGAAGCTCTATATCACCTAAGGATGGGATAATATCTGAATTAATATGTTGTTTGATTTGCTCGGGTTGCTTTCGATGGCGTTCAATATAGTTAGTATACCAATTCAATACGAATTCTTTGACTGTGTATTTAGCTTGATCTTCTTCTTGCATGGCCACTAGTTTTGGGTTTGTTCCAGTTCGACGGATGACACGTAGATCAATGAATTTCTTTTTTGCCTCTGCCAAACTCATTTCAGGATAATGCCCAATGATCATATAATCTTTTTTATCGTCAATTTTATAACGATAGATCCATGTTTTAGATCCCGTTGGATAAATGAATATACCAAAGCCACCTCCTTCATATTTTTCATCACGTTTTTCTTTAGGTTTGAGATTTTTAATGTAAGTGTCCGTGAACTTTGCCATATTTTCTCCCATGCATATAAGTGGCATTAATGGGTACTTTGGTGGGTACTTAATTTTGTTTTTGAATGTTATCGAAAGTTACTAAATTATATCCATAATAGGCGTTAACCCTTTACCGATCAAGGGTTTTTTGTTATATTTGATAGTGAA
This sequence comes from Legionella sp., assembly GCA_030694525.1. GTDB lineage: Bacteria > Pseudomonadota > Gammaproteobacteria > Legionellales > Legionellaceae > Legionella. Next base: position 7,435 of record JAUXYG010000104.1, read on the forward strand.
AGTTATTACTTTAAATATTGATGACAAGAGGATGGGGTGCTAGTGGTCGAAGGTTCAAATCCTTCCGTCCCGACCAATAGAATCAATGAGTTACAAACGAACCACTCCTCAATAAAAATTCTCGGGTACACTTTCATTAAAATGACTACCATATTGCGGAAACCTTATCTTTTTATATTTTTAGCTTTTAACTGGATTTTCATAAGCCCAATAACAGAAGCTGCTAATTCAGTTAAAATTGATTCTAAACAAGCACATCATTTTTTCTTATCTCATACATTAGTTCATGAATTTAAATCGAAGACCAACGGGGTGCGGTATAATTTATATATTAGCCTGCCTAAAAAATATAATTTTACTAAAAAGCATTATCCCATTATTTACTTATTAGATGCTGATTATAGTTTTGCTCTGGCCAAACAAATTAGCGAGCATCTATCTGATAGAAATAGAATCAATGAGTCAATTATAGTAGGTATAGCGTATGCTAATCCTAATGAATATAAGAAAAATAGAACCAGAGATTATACGCCTAGCTATGTTCCCTCCGGAGGTTATGGAAAGGAATATCAGAAGTATTCGGGAGGGGCTGAAAAATTTTATCAGTTTATTGAGTCGGAACTAATTCCATATTTAAAAAAAAGGTATAGGATTAGCGAGTCAACTCTTGCTGGGCATTCATTTGGTGGTTTGTTTGGAGCATACTTGTTACTCAAGCACCCTAACTTATTTAATAATTATATCATTGTAAGCCCATCACTTTGGTATGATAACCATTTATTATTAAAAATGGCTCAAAATAAGCAGCATTTTAACTTTGAACAGGCAAAGGGAGTTTGGTTGATTATCGGTTCTCAAGAGAATCAAGGTGATTACCGTATGGTCGATGATTTAAAAATATTCAATACTATTATTATGGCTAAGCCTCATAGAAATTTTAATGTCAGCGTGAGTATTGTTCAAAATTTAGATCATGATACTATTTTTCCTATGGCTTTAACTCAAGGTCTTATGAAGTTAAACCCTCCAAATCAGACCTAATTATACGTCTGTTGGTAATAATTCGGATTTATCCATTAACCTGTGTGATTCTCTTTTATCTGAACGCACTTAGTTTTAACTTCCAAATAAAGTTTTCAAATTTAACATAAAATCCAGGATCTTTTGTTTTACGTCTATAAGCTATGTAGATACTAAAAATATCATAAAAGTAAATGATGGAATTTCCTAGCAGCTCACTGACCTCCTCGGTAGTTATGGCCTTTCTAGAATGCAGATAACCAATAGTTTCTAAAAAATCCAAGAAATTTAAGAGCTTTATACAAGAAATTTAAGAGCTTTATAAATGGTTCAATCTGGGTCTCATCGTCATTTAAATCCATGATTACTTGAGCTATGAGAGGTTTTATTTGCTGGTTTTCATATTTAGGATGCAGTTTTTTAGCATCAAGATACAGCTGATGAATCACCTCTCTGGCTCTAATTATTTCAGGACTTGCCCACCGTTCATCAATTCTTAATAAATAATTTATTCTGGATTGTTCAATTGCTTCTTGGGTTTTTATATATGCTAACAATATTAAGACAGCAGAAATAAACAGCGCTAATACGAATATGCTATACCTATTTCAAAATTTTGGTGTTCATCATTTAGTTTTAAATAAAAATAAACCCATCCAAAAATTACTGAGATAATATATCTTTGCGGGTTGCCAAAGAAATTTTTCAATGTAGTCAGTGATTAGCTTTTGATGATGGATATTATATTGGCCAAGATGATGAATATAGTCGGCACGTATTTGATTTTAATAGTCCGGAGTTGCTTAGTTCTTTCCTGGTTAGATTAGAAAGATTACGAACTTTTCGTAATCTTTCTCTCCTTGCCTCAGCTGAAGCATTTTCATCAGTAACGATAACTTTTTTAATATATTTTTTTATGAGTCAGATTATCTATGCAGGGAATTTAATAAATAAAACAAGTAGTAATTGTAAAAATTTACATTAAACCCCAATAATTACTACGTTTCGAAGAAAAAATTGACATGAGTAAAAATTACTGTATTATTCGATAAAAACAAATATTTACTCCGTTTTGAATCTAATTTTATGTTTTATAGTGGGTTTAGAATATTAAATATATCTTTAGGAGTATTTTATGAGTGGTTTTAATTGAAATTGTAACTAATCGATTTTACTGGTTTACGAATAATAAAAATATATTAACTTTTTTTTACAAACAAGTGCTTGAAATTAGATAGGAAATAAAGGATTGATTATGGAAGCTGTTTGGATTAATAGAGAAAAATTATTAAAGGCTGCTAATAAATTTAATACACTGTTTTATCTTTATGATGCAACAATAATTCAAAGTATTAAACAGTCACAAAGGGCTGTTTTATCAAAAGCGATTGATATTTTTTATTCTATCAAAGCAAATATAAAACCTTCTGAACTAGCTAAAAAATATAATATCACTGGGCCTTGTGTGAATCAGGATAAAAAGAGAGTTTTAATCAACGAACTTGATGAAATATCCTTATCTTTTAACGATACAAATGATCAAACATTAAATGATAAATACTTCTCCAATGTCGACATTTTTCAAGTAAAGTTTCAGGATAATACCGTCAATCAATTAAGTTTTATGCCTTGAATTTATCATATTAAAGGGAACTAATGGTTTAGGAAAGACAACCTTATTAAATTTAATCATAGGATATGAGCGTGAAGTAAAGGTTGATAATCACCTTAGCCTAAAACAACAGCTCGCAACTACCTACAAAGGATAATATACGTATTATTTAACGAGAACCCGTTATTTTTACATCATTGAAAATTTTTAATGAACAAATTATGGGACCTAAAGGTGCAGGCCTTATTCATTGGAAATTGGTTCTACAAAAGAGGGTAAAGGGGGGGGCTGCTTATTTGTTTAATGAGTTTTCAACGTTATTTTCAGAAGTTGAAGAAAAATTTTATGACAGAGGAAATGCACGTTTTTCCTCTGGAAAAGAATTCTTATCTCACTCATGCGAGTATTAACCTCTTGGGATAAGACGGTGTCTATTTTAGTTGTGGATGAATGCACTACTTTTTTGGATACCAAAAGTAAGGGTTTATTTTTGAGATGTCTTTCTGAGCTATCTATGAATGCCTCGGTGTATTTAAGTTCACATGAGGATTTTAGTTTAGAAAAATTAGCAATAATAACCTAGGAAGTTATCAATTAAATAAAGGAGTAACAAATGGAAAATCAATATGAACGCACATTGGCATATCAAACTGCTTATGAAATAGATATTGAGGAACTAGAAAAGGTAAGTGGTGGATCTGAAAGTTTTGGTTTTACAACAAAGGAAACCGTAAATCCATATGGCGGTGATGTTGGAACAGATGTGATTTGGTAAGATTATCAAGTAAAAGGAGTTTTAAATGACTAAAGAAAATAGAGTGTTAGCGTATGAAAAAGCAACTGAATTAAAAGATATTGATTTGCTAGCTATATCGGGCGGCAGTATAAAGTTGACTGTATCTAATGTTACAAGAGCTACAGGGTACTATCCTGGTCCAGTGGATGTTGAGGTGGTTCAAGTTTGGGATTAACTGGAGCAGTCCAGGTTGCCAATTAAAAATCCGCTAGTATTTTATAATACTCTATTTAAATAGAAAAGTTTAGAAAAATTGATACTGGTTTGATATTGGCAGGATTAGAGCGACACTAAACTGGCTCTATCTATAATGATTTACTAGGTTATTATTGAGCCTTTATGTAACAGCTAAAGGCTCAGGTTTTTAATAATGGATTAAATGGAACATTAAAATATGAATGTATTAATTGTAACAGAGCCCGATGATATTCATGCGGTATTAGTTAAATTGGCATTGGAGGCAAAAGAAGTAAACTGTGATTTGTTATTTAGTGCAGATATGCCCAGCAAACAGAAAAATAGCATCTCAATTTCTAATGATAATTTTTCATGGCGAACCAAGAACTCTATGTTAGACAGTATTTCTAACTATGATAAAAATCTTGATGCTATTTGGTGGAGACGAGCACGAAAACCGCATGTACCACAAACACTACATAAAGATGATATAATGTTTGTGAGAAAAGAAAATACTATTTATCATGATTCAATTCCCTATATTCTTGATAATAAAGCTTGGTGGGTGAATCCAGTTTCATCCCATCAAAAAACACGTTCGAAGATAATTCAATTACAAATAGCTCAGCAATGTGGCTTCAAACTGCCAGTGACGTTGATCTCTAACTCTCCAGAAGAAATACGCGATTTCATAAGCACTAATATAAATGTAATTTATAAACCTTTCGGTCCTCAATTTTGGTCTGAATCTGATGGTGTCAAAGTGATATATACCAATAAAATATCATTAGATGATTTACCGTCTGATAGCATGTTACAAATGGTGCCGGGGATCTATCAACAATATATAGAAAAAAAATATGAATTAAGAGTGACTTGTTTTGGCTCTACAATCAGTGCAGTAAAAATTGACTCGCAAATTCATTCTTCAGGTATCACTGACTGGAGAAAAATTCCTGGCCATCAATTGCCTCTGGCTGAAATAGAATTACCTAAGGTTATAAAAGATAAAATTATACAATTTATGAAAAAAATAGGTGTTGTTTTTGGTTGTTTTGATTTCATTGTTACTCCAGAAGAAGAAATTATTTTTCTTGAGATTAATGAGCAAGGGCAGTTTTTATGGGTGGAACAGTTTCTACCAGATTTATATTATCTGGACATGTTTTCTGAATTTCTTATAAGTAAGAATTTTGATTTCACATGGAGTAAAGAATCCAAATCCATATCAGCTAATGATTTAGACCAAAAAGCATTTGAAATTGTTAAAGAAAACATGGCAAAACATGTTTATTTAAATCAAATTAAAAGAGTTGGCTAATATGAAAAATCTTGTGATGTTATTATCAAGCCTGATTTTTATGTTAGGCAATTTAAATGCAACTCCTAATCACTTTGATATTTATGGGGTTGGTCCAGAGTTACAAGAACAAATTTTTTCAAAGTGTAATGAGGAAATTCGCGAGTATGGTAATTTGAGTCAGCAAATTAAATTATCTTTAAAATTAGACAAGCGATTGATCAAAAGACATGAAATTGAAACCTCAATTATTAAGAAAGTTAATTCACTCGGAGATTTTAGCTTAGTTAGCATTTCAACCATCACTTATCCGCAAAATCAATCCACTTATTCAACACTTGATATAGTTCAAAAAAATGACTCCAGTCGACTTCCCAACTTACCCATCCAACATGGAAAAAAATTAACAAAGAAATCTGAGGCGTTAAATAAATTATTTCAAATATGGAACAATTATACTAATCGAACTATCAATTTAATGAGTCAAAACAAATTTGATATGAAAGTACGATCATGTCCTGTTGTTCATTGTACATGGGGGTTTAACAAAGAAGAGCTGAAAAATGATTTACCTGTATTAAAAGTTGGGGTATCAAAATACAAAAATCAGCTTATAGATATCATCAAATACAGTAATAATGATGAAGAGAGAGGGCAAGCAATTTTGATTCTGGCGAATACCAATGATTATCATGAATTAGCTGAGTTAATGATAGGCTTGACTAATGACTCTAGTGAACTAGTAAGAAATAACTCCATGAGGGTTTTAGGTGCTATTTTGTCAAAGTATGATATTCCTAGTTTGGACATACATAATATTCTTCTGGCACTAAATTATCCCTATGTTACCGATAGAAATAAAGCCGCTTATGTTGTATGGGACATGGTTCGCAAGGATAAATCTATCCATCCATTAGTAATAAAGCAATCCGGAAACACCTTAATTAATTTATTAAAATTAAAGCAACCTAATAATCATGATTATGCTTATCTTATTCTTAAAGAAATAAGCCATCAGAACTATTCTGAGCATGACTATCAACATTGGCAACAATGGATTGATTTAGAAAATAATAAACTAAAAGAATCTTAAATGGATGTGAATAATTTTTATGGAAAAATACTCCTCCTTGTTTAGAAAAGAGGCGATGGATAATCGCCTCAATAGAAATTTAGGTACTGCCCGAATTAATGTGCCGCTAAATTATCGAATAACATGTATTTTAACTTTAATGTTACTTGGGGTGATTACTATTTTTTTAAGTTTTGCTCAAACTTCTGAACGAACTTATATTCGAGGCTATTTAGATTCTGATGTTGGAGTTATTACGGTTAATTCAGAAGCAAGGGGTATTATAAGTCAAGTGGGTATTGAGGAGGGAAAACATGTTAAGAAAGGCGATACATTATTTATTATTTCAAACCCCTACCGGGAAAAAACAAAAGTTTTCATTGAAAACTTATCTCAAAGAGTTGCAAATTTAAAACGAGAGGCTCAGTTAAAAAAAGAACATTATAATGCTTTAGAAAAACTGAATAAAAAAAATTACATCTCTAAATCAACCCTGAAAAATACAGAATCTGAGCTCCTGGAGATAACCAACAAAATTCAATCTGAGAATTTAGAACTAATTAAATACAAACAAAGTCAGTACCAGCTTGTCAAATCTCCAGTAGACGGCATCGTTACTAATGTTTTTTATAAACATGGGCAGATTGCTGAGGCTTCAAAATCTTTATTACAAATTATTCCCGATAATTCTATTTTAGTTGCAAGATTATATGTTCCCTCTAAAGATATAGGGTTTTTAAAAAAGGGGGCTCAGGTAATCATCAAATATGATGCTTATCCATCCCAACGGTTCGGTTTTTATAAAGCATTTATTAAAGAAATCAACTTAACTGTTTTAACTGATGAAAAGGAAGATAAGCCTATCCAGGTGGGAGAGCCTTACTACAAAATTAAGGCCGAGTTAGAAACTTCCTATGTCAACTTATATGGAAAAAAAGAAAATCTAAGCCATGGAATGACTCTCACAGCTGTAATAACAGGTGAAAAAAAGAAAATTTGGCAATGGGTATTTGACCCCATTTATAGTTATTACGGAGATACATTTTCATGAATGGAATAAACTTAAATTTGTTACAAAGAAATAAAAATAAATTACCTATTATCAAACAAGCGCAACATTCTGAATGTGGGCATACCTGCGTTGCTATGGTGAGCAACTACCATGGTCATGGTATTGATTTATTCTCGTTAAGAGAAATAGACGAGCCCTCCATGAATGGATCAACGATGCTTGATATTGTGAAATTGTTAGAAAAATTAAAATTTCATACCAGAGCTTTGCGAATAGATGTTACTGAATTAAAGCATGTCCAATGTCCTGCAATTCTGCATTGGAACATGAATCATTTTGTTGTATTAAAATCTATAAATAATAACTATGCAGTTATTCATGATCCTGCATCGGGAAGAAGAAAAATATCATTATGTGAGTTATCAAACTCATTCACTGGAATTGTGTTAGAAACCGAAAAATCGCCAGATTTTTCAGTAATTAATGCAAAGCAAAAACTTGGGCTCCTCGATCTATTTAAAAGCGTTCAGGGATTAAAAAATAATTTAATAGTGTTATTGCTTTTGTCACTAACAATTGAAGTATTCATTTTAATCAATCCACTTTTCTTGCAATATATTACGGATAATGTGTCAAACACTAATAGTCTAAATAACTTATATGTTGTTGCATCTGGATTTATTATTTTAACCTTATGTCATACATTTACTGAATATATGCGAAGTAATTTCGTAGTTTTTTTGACAAATAGTATGTCTGAATATTTCTCTTCTGGAGTGATGAATCATTTACTAAGAATTCCATTTGAATATTTTGAACGTAGGCATAAAGGCGATATATTATCCAGATTTCACTCAATACATGAAATTCAAAGCAAGATTACTACTGATTCAATCAATACACTTTTGGATGGCATAGTTATTATACTAGCAATAACGATTATGTCCTTTTATAGTATTCAATTAACAGCGATGGTTTTGTTAGCCTTAACTTTATTCTTGGTCTTAAGAATATTGTCTTATCGTCATCATAAAAATCAAACTGAAATTTCTGTGGGTGAGCATGCAAATGTAAGCTCAAAATTTTTGGAAATTCTAAATAGCATTATGCCCATTAAGCTCTATTCGAAGGAGCCGCTTATGTATCGCGATTGGAAAAATTATTTTATTAAAGCAATGAATGCTGATATAAGAATTGCCCGCGCAAATGTTTTATATAGCACCGCTAACATTTTTTTATTTAATGTAGAACATATTTTGGTAGTTGCGGTAGGTGCAATGCTTGTTATTCATAATCAATTCTCTGTCGGCATGCTAGTGGCTTTTCTGGCATACAGACAAACTTTAGTAAATAAATCGTCCTCATTTATTCATAAAATATTTGATTATAAATTAGTCTCGGTTCAACTTGATAGAGTATCGGATATTTTGCTGCAACCAGTAGAAATAGAAGAGCGTGTAAATATTATTGATAAAGAAATACAAGGTTCTATCAAAGTTAAAAACTTGGAGTACAAGTATTCAGGTAATCAAAATTTGATTCTGAATAATATTGATTTTTATATTAATCAGGGTGAAAAGGTTGCGATAACTGGGCCTTCAGGAATTGGAAAAACGACATTATTAAAATTAATGTTAGGCTTAATTCCTCCTACTAAAGGAAAAATACTTATTGATGATGTGTTTTTAGAAGTCTGGGGTATTAAAAAATATAGAAGTGTTTGCGCTAGTGTTATGCAAGATGACACCTTAATTAGTGGTTCTATATTAGATAATATTACATTTATGGATACAAGAATTGATATAGACCGAGTTTATGAAGTTGCGAAAATTGCACATATTCATGAGGATATTTTAAATATGCCAATGAATTACGAGACTTTAATTGGTGATATGGGTAGTTCGTTGTCTGGCGGTCAAAAACAAAGAATATTGATTGCCAGAGCTTTATATAAAAACCCTAAAATTCTTTTTTTAGATGAAGCTACAAGTCATTTGGATGTAGATACAGAGATAAAGATCAATAATGCATTAAAACAATTAAATATTACGCAGGTGATAATCGCACATAGAGAAGAGTCTATAAAAATGGCTGATAGATTAATTAATTTGGAAAAAAATAAGTTCAACAATTAATAGAATCTTGATGAACAGTTGGTGTGTATTTATGAAGCAGCCATTCTGCCTACGCAAAAAGCAAGAATTGAATGGATTAAACTGCGAGAATTAATACAAGGCGTGGTTACCGCAGTTTCAACTTTATATATACCCCCATTCTTCAGCTAATCCTCAACAGGATCAATTTGCTGAAATTGTTTCCATGCTTCAGATTTATAACTAGTAAGGGGTAGAGTTGCCAAAATTGTTCAAATTTTTGGTATAGATTTTTTAGATTACTGCTGGGCTGCGCTTTGAAGTCTGATTTTCCTGGTTTGATTGATTTCAGATTTTCTGATGGTAATGATTGATTCTGTTCTGCTTGGGTTGATGGATTTGCTTCAGGCTGAGATTTATTTTCAATCTCTATCAGCTCATATGGGTTAGCCAGAAGACGTTTCACAATGAGGTTTTTGGTTGTTGAGCGAATTTCTATGATGTCTTGGAGTGCCAGAGATTTAATTACGCGTTTCATTTGTTGGTAGCTAGGGCAGCCTGTTTTTACGCCTTTGATTGGTGCGACACAAAGTGTTTCTCTCAGTGATTGTTAGCTGATTTTTCGTTTAATGCCGACAATGAATATTTTTCTGTCCATGTAGGGGCGAATGCCCATGAGATAGACCCCTCTTTGCATGAGAGGGATTTTACTGAGTGCATCGAGTTCGTATGTGGTGACGAATAAGAAATCCTTTTTTACTCCTGCTGTATTTTTATTCAATTGATATCAAACGCTATCAATCGATGACATTTAGATAACCAAGATGCGTAGAATACGTAATACAAGATGATTTCACTCTAGCCTAACCCCTTGGGTGTTGGTGATAATCTGTCATTTATATAGGATTATTTAAGTGGATTTTGGCTTTTTACGTCCTACTCAAAGGTAGGTTTTTATTAGAGGTTATTAGAGATAAAAATTAATTTTAATTTATTTCATTAAAGATCAAGTTCTTATGTTAATTTCTAAATGATACTGATCATTCATTTTTTTGAACTACGGTCAGAGATGCTTCTACTTTTTAGGTTAGTTTTCTCACGGCTATTTTGACATTTTTCAAGTTCGTCTTGGTATTCTTTTTCAAATTGTTCACAATAATAGGGTCTTGCATTTCTCTTTCAAAACTAGATAAATGTTTCTTATTCATAATAATTATCTGTTTCCATAACTTGTTTTATTCAATTGAAAGGGAGGTGGCAATTTGCCACCTCCCTTAATCCCACTTTGTTCATTAATTGTTAATTTCAGTAGGTTACAAAATGTAACCGACTGCAGTAGCAAACAATTTACGCACAGAGGTTTAATTGAAGTGTTTTGGGTTTTCTACCTTTGGCATTTACAAAAGCTCTGCTTCTTTTAAAATTCGAATAAAAATTCTTTTGATCAGCTTTAGTCTGAGTCTGAGTTTGTTCGATAATGTAGAGTCGTAATACTTGTTCGGTGTTTTCATTCATATTAGTTATTTCATCTTCACATTTTTCCCATTTGCTGACAGCTGTGTGCGATTCATGAACTACGGTTTCACCAAATTCACGTAGAGGCATGGAAAAATAGGAGCGAATGAATTTAACTTGATTACCCGTTAATCTTTCTTCTTGGATAGCTAATTTTTTTATAATTTCATCAGCAACGTAGCGGACATCAATTTTGGGATGCCATTTGTCATTGATGTTAATCATGTCTACATTTTCTAATTCAATAGGAAAACCAAGTCCTTCGTAAAGGAATATGGGTTCAATTTTAGTTTTCATGGTATTTCCTCCTCGCTTAAATTGATTACTGTAATAATGGGCATTAGATCCTCAGTAAATGTAAGAATAATTCTTGTTTTCCTCCCATATCTTTACCTTCAAGACAGTATTTCCAATCCTGTGGTTTTTCATGATGTATGTAGTTGGACTCATAAGAATCCTTGCTTTTGTTTCTTTTTCTATCATAGCCTGGTTTACCCTCTAAAATATTGAGCACATCAAGATCTGAAATATTTCTTTGTTGTTGCCTCTCTTTTGCATGCTTTACAAAGATATAGTTTCTTTCTTTAATTTTCTGCTCAATCAAAGCAAAAAGCTCTTGGTCTGTTTTTTAGAAGGTTTTGTAACCATAACTTCTATTCCATATTGTCATTATAGTTTTTGTAAACTAAGTTTACAAGTTTGATTTGAAATTTATCACTGATTGTAGATAATTATTGTAATCGGCATATGTTCCATTTTGGAACATATGCTATGGATAGCCAATAGATACTTATTAAAATGAATTCGCTGCGCTCATTGGCTCCTGGATTTCACGTTGTTTCATCCAGGCTACGTCTAAATTGTTGTGATAAGGATTCAATGTATTGGCTCCACCTTTCCAGTGCTTCTTTTCTTTTAGGCAGCATTTCATTTTTATTATAAGTCGCCATGATCTTTGGCATCTTATGTCCTAAATATTTTTTAATCACGACTGGATCCACATGCAAAGCCTCACCAAGCTGAGTAGCAAAGGTGCGTCTTAGATCATGGGCTGCCCAGTGCGTAATTCCGACACGGGATTGTATTCTGATTACGGCTCTTGGCATAGCTCGGTCGGATAAAATACTTTGGTCGTCAGCGCCTGTAATGACATATTCTGAATTGCTGTGGGCTCAGAGTTCTCTTAATACTTTTTTGGTCCTTTCTGTTAGGTGGATTCTCATGACTATGTTGGTTTTGGTATTTTCGGCTAGAATAGTCCATAAGGAGTTTTCAAAATCGAATTCTGACCATTTGGCTACTCGGATTCTCCTGTTCTTACGCCTGTTAGCAGGATGATTTTCAGGGTTGCTCTAATCTGGAAGGAGGTGCCGTGTTCTTCGCTGTCGAGAAATTGCCAAAGAGTTTTGGCTTCATCAAGTGTTAAATAGCATTCTCTGGGTTTTTCTATACCGCCTATATCCCTCGCTCGTATGGTCATGGCAGGGTTACCAGCAGGCCTACTGCGCAGTTGAATGCTTGTTTTAGCGTGCTTAAAACCTTATTGGCATGCACTGGTGAGCCACGGCCTACAATTTTATCGAGAGCCTGAGTGATTTCGCGGGTTTTCAGATTTTCCAATTTCTTATTGCCTAACAGGGGGATGATATCTACTTTGATATGCTGCCAGATCTGCAGAGGTTGGGCGCGGTGTTTTTCAATGTAGTTGGAATACCAATACAGTATCAGATTTTTTACCGTGCTCTGGTCTTTTTTTTTGTTCTGCAATCTGTTCTTTGGGATTTACCTCGCCATGGCGTATGTCGCTTAAATCGCTAAAACGTTTCTTGGCTTCCGATAAACTCATAGCATGGTAGTGGCCTATGGTGATGAATTGCCTTTGGCAGTTGATTTTATAAAGGTATAGAAATATTTTTAACCCTTTGGGGGTGACTCAAATACCAAAACCTCCATCTCGGAATTCTTCATAGCGAGAAGATCTTGGTTTTAGCGATCGAATATAAGCGTCTGTAAATTGTCTTTCCATCATTGCACCACTTACAAATTAGGTGTACTTCTAGGTGTACTTTCGTGAGTTCTCACATGAAATCGTTTGATATTTTTTGAAGTATAGCAGATGATAAAAATTAATAAAATACAATAACTTAATGATGTTTTCTGATATCAATTGATACTGTTTGAAAATGGTCTTTTAAAGAATGGGGTGCTAGTGGTCGAAGGTTCCAATCCTTCAGTCCCGACCAGCTTCTAGAAATATTGAAAACCTAGGGGTAAACTTAGCGAAAAGTGATATCAAACAAAGAGGACTTAGAAATAAACAAAAATTCTATTTATTTTAAAGCTGTTCTTGAATCAACCTTGATCTTTAAAATAAAAGGAACAGCAAAATCCCTATTTGATATCTGGGTAGAGCATGCTAAGCAACGATATCCTAATTATCTGTTCCAAGCTAAGGATGAGGTTTTAGCTGATGACCTAATAACCGCCTTTGCTAAAGGCTTGGAATTTGTCTGGCGGAATGAGAACAAAACTAAACGTAATATGCCAGAATGGTCTGTCGGAGTTATTTTAGATACGGCCTCTGTTACCTTAAATACTCACTGGTCTCAAGAGTACATTTATAAACAAACTTATGAATATAAAGATTTATGTTTTCTTACAACGCTCTCTCAATTTTTAAAAGCAGATGCAATAGCGATTAAAAGAATAGAGGCGCTTTATAAACATAAAATAAAGAAAGAAACAAATATTATAGAGCAAGAGTATGAAAATAAAGATAAAATTATTGATCTGACGCAATTTAAAAAAACCAAGAAATCTGGTAGTGCTTTTAAAAAAAATATAATTGATTATTTGGATTCACTATATTACGAAAAACACTTCCTTATATTTGGTGATATTCTTAAAAATAAATCCAGTTTCGTATTAGCGGATTTCTTTAATCATGATGAGATGAAAAGCCTTATTGAAAGTGTTAATAGCCGTTAGGTTATCTCTTCTAATTTTCTTGGGGCAGGATTTCATTCATATAATTAAAATTGATAAAATACCCAAAGTTTATGAACCTTTTGATATCAATGAATACAGTTTAAAAAGCAGTCTTTCAAGGGTATGTTGGTAATCGATGGCTCAATTCCAATAGAATTTAATTAGGTAAATAAAAATATCGGATACACTTAATTAACAGTGCTAATTAATATTCAGCTATTCTTATCTATCTAGAATTGAGAATTAAGGTAATCAGTAATGGTTAAGATGAATAAAACTAAAGTCTATGAAGTCTATGATGAAATCATTAATTGGTTCGACGATGCTCGTAATAAAAGACTCATGGAATCTGAATATCTTAATTTAATCGTGAATACAATTCCGCCTAAAGGCACAATTTTGGATTTGGGTTGTGGAACTGGGGAACCAATCGCACAGTTCTTTATTGAAAAAGGATTTAAAGTTGCTGGAGTTGATGGTAGTCAAAAAATGATTGAGCTATGTAAAAAGCGTTTTCCAAGCGAACGATGGATAGTTTCAGACATGCGCACAATAAATTTACATCAACAGTTTGATGCAGTGCTGGCATGGCATAGTTTTTTTCATCTTGACCATGACAGTCAGCGTAATATGTTTAAAAAATTTGTGTCACATATTAAGCCTGGCGGTGTTCTTGCTTTTACTTCTGGAGAGGAAGAGGGGGAAGTCTGGAGTGATAATGGTGGCCAGCAACTTTATCATGCTTCTTTATCGACCAAAGAATACCATAATCTTCTTAAAAATTTCTCTTTTAAAGTTTTAGTTCATAAAGTACGTGACCCTGAATGTGGGGAGGCTACCATTTGGTTAGCGCAAAAGATTTAAAATTCTTTTTTTCTCTTCAAATCAATCTAATAAGGATGTCTGTATTTATCCCGATTCAAATAAAATTTTAGAGAAAGATGGGATACCAGCTTCAAAATGGCCAAGTCACATAATATTAAGAATAAATCGATTAAGGATTCAAATTCATAAAATTAAGTGGCATCTCTTAGATTTTTGAGGTTAACGTTGACGAGTCCTCTTCAACATGAGGTAATTTTTACTTTTCAGCGAAAAAATCTATTCATAAATAGATCGCTCTATCTATAATTCATTATTTGCTTTTTTTTTTAGATAGGTATTTCCTTGAATTAATAATCCAGACAAAGTTTCATTGGTCATTTTCGGTAACACCTCAGCTAACTCTTTGGAATCTAATTTTAGTGTTCCGCAATCGCTTGCTTTAACACTAATATGAAATGGAGGTACTGAAAGCTCGGGTATTTCTGCATAACTTTCATTTTGCCGACGCTGAATTTCTTGTTGCATCATTTCTTGAAATTCAATTAAATCTTCTATTGTTAATGCATCAAAAGTTACGTCCATATAGGTTTTCCCATCAATAATATGAGTTAGCTCATGCCATAAAACTACGGCATCCACTCCAGTTAAAGTTACTTCTTTAATAAGCATTGTATCCATGGGGTCCTGATATTTTACACTCATCTCCATAGGGCTTGTTACAGTACAACGATTACCGCACGGAACGCTTAAGCATGCATGATTAAATTTTTGGGTTTCTTTGCTTACAGCTGTGATGATTGGATTGACCATAATCATGGCTTGAGGAAATTTCGTGCCCGGATAGCGTTTTGCTACACCTGAAGCATGCTCCAGGTTGTCATGAAACACGCCTACAATTGTAAAACGATATGGATTTTGAATTGCGGCACATTGATTTGCTGCAATTCCTGCACCGCCAGTCTGAATCATTACCGATTTTGCATGTTCTATTTGTTTATTTAACTCTTCTTGTTGCTCTGAGGTAGCATGCTCTGGAAAATAAATTCCAGGCTTCTGCAAGATTGGATCACCGGTAATTCGAATAAGAGGGATAGTTTGGGAAACATAGCGGCATACTCCATTCAGAATTTTAAATCGTGCATGAAAATGCAATTCTTGTTGGTGTTCATTTGATGTAATTAAGAGTTTATATTCTAAAAATATACCTTGCGTATTGATGTAAGTACTACATATTTGTAGGTTATCCCAACTTTGCACTCGAGATGCAAGTTGTTCCAGGCGCAATAAATCATGCTCCTTCAACAAATAAGTTTTCAATATAAATGCTTTTGCTTGTCTGACTATATCGAGATCAGAATTTTGTAACAACCAGGTTGCCGTTAACCGAGCTTTTAATGTTTCAATTGGATTATTCGGATAATAGGATGCATCGAGCACTTTATTTTTAAAATCAGAAAAAATAGTGAAAGGTATCATGTTCATAAAAATCCTAAATTGATTAAGTGGCAAAAAATTCTCGAATAGGGCTATGATAAATATGACTTTCCAAATTTCGAATTGTAGACTTTTTTTCTATATAATAGGTTAAAATAAAAACCATAAATGAATTCTACCAAATTTTTGGGAAGGCTAAAAAAGCTTAATGGATCCTCGATTAAATTATGCACAAACGATGCATCTAATTCAATGTGTTGCAAAGTAACAATCGTTAATTCGGTATGAAATAAGGGTGACACAGAACCAATACAAGTTAGTGTATTAGGACCGGCACGCACGAGTAGATGTCTAAGTACTCTAAATTTACTCAAATAGATGAATTCGAAGGTGCTTTTCATGCTATATTTCGTACATTCAGATCTCACAGTATCGAGAAAAATGCCTGCATCGGAAAATAATAGTGATCACATTAACGTCCTTACTCATAATGAGGCTGCTTGGGATCAGCAAGCGTTACTACAACATGATTGGTCTAAACCAGTCTCCTCCCAATTAGTTGCAGCGGCAAAAAAAGGACAATGGGAAGCTCATATAACCAAAAAACCTATTCCTGAAAATTGGCTTCCTAAAAATATTCAAGGCAAAGATATTTTATGCTTAGCCTCAGCTGGCGGTCAGCAAGCGCCGATATTAGCAGCTGCGGGGGCTCATGTTACAGTTTTTGATATATCTGATAAACAGCTGGAGCAAGATCGATTTGTTGCACAGCGAGATCATTTGACCATTAAAACTATTCAGGGTGATATGTGTGAATTAAAGGGGGTTAATGATTCTTCATTTGATTATATTATCCATCCGATATCGAATTTATATGTGTCGAATTTACAACCCGTTTGGAATGAATGTTATAGGGTTTTAAGAAAAAATGGGGTGTTGCTAGCCAGTTTTTATATCCTGTTCTCTTTGTTTTTGATAAGGATAAAAAACTGGAAGAACAAGGTTTATTAAAACCTAAATACTCTCTACCCTACGCAGATATTAACGATCTGCCTCAAAAATCTATTGATGACAAGATGAAAAATAAAGAAGCTTTAGTTTTTGGTCATAGCTTGTCCAGTCAAATTAATGGTCAATTAGAAGCGGGTTTTCTGTTAGCGGGATTTTATGAGGATGAGCACCCTTCGCCTCGATTTATCATTGAAAATTATCTTCCAACCATGATTGCAACTAAGGCAGTTAAATTGTAGCTAAAGTAACAATATATTCTATAATTAAATTCTGAGCAAAAATGCAATCTCAACTCTATATGCCCTTTAATCAAAACTTTATCCAAGTCTCACCAATTCATGAACTTTGGTATGCTGAGTACGGTAATCCTAAGGGTATCCCGGTTATCGTGTTACATGGCGGGCCTGGTGCTGGATGTAGTGAAACAGACGTTACATTTTTTGATTTAAAGTTTTGGCGTATAATTTTATTAGATCAACGTGGTTCGAATCGTTCAAAGCCCTTTAGTGAAATGAAAGAAAACACGACTCAGGATCTTGTATCTGATTTGGAATTATTAAGGATAAAATTAGATATAAATAAATGGCTTGTTTTTGGAGGCTCCTGGGGAAGCACCCTTGCATTGTGCTACGGCGAACATTATCCAGAGCATGTACTTGGCTTTATTCTCCGAGGCATATTTCTCGCCCGTGAAAAGGATAATCGGCATTTTTGGTATGGAATGCGGAATACTTTCCCTGATGCGTGGCAAGAGCTTAACGAATTTGTTCCTGAAATTGAACGACATGATTTAATCGCTTATTACTATAAACAATTGTCGAGCCCAGATCATACTGTGGCAATTTTAGCTGCCCGATCTTTTATAAAATATGATTTAACCTGTTCCTTTCTTAACGTTTCAGCTTCCCAATTAAATGAGCTAATGACGAATGAAAATTTTATTCTTGGGCTTTCACGAACATTTGTTCATTATTCAATTAATAATTTCTTTTTAACTGAAAATCAATTGATTAACAATATAGGTAAAATCAATCATCTGCCTTTAATAATAATACATGGTCGCTATGATATGATAAGCCCTGTTATAAATGCTTATGATGTTCACCAGTTATGGGATGGTTCAGAATTGTATTTGGTTGAGGCTGCCGGTCATTCCGCAATGGAGTCAGAGATAACTCAAAGATTAATGCAAGCAACAGAAAAAATGAAAAAATTGATCAATAATCTTACTCTATTATAATTAGTTAGAAGCTACATGGTGGATTACATTTGAAATGTCTTTATTATCGGCAAGGAAGTCAAGAGTGGATTCTCTCTAGTCCCAATCTACAAATGCTTCAATATCCTTATCAAATTCTTCAGATTGTGCTACTTCGATGTGTTCATGTTTTGTTCTAGAGCAATGTGTGGCTGATTTAAATGTTTTTAAAGCCTCTTCAAGAGTTATGAAATCATATCCTTTTTCTTTATACATGTTGATAATATCCGGTAATACATAGGCGTTAAGCAGATTGGCGTGAATTAATAAAATCTGAGCCTGATCCGGGTTGTGATGGTATTGGGTATATTCTTCTGCTTTATTGGTTTGGCCTGATATAAAATCGATGTAAAAGGGTTTTAACTCTTCAAGATAGGATCGTCTGTTTAACTCGGGTACCGATAATAAACGCTGGTTAAATACAAAATCTTTACTATCAATAGTAATTGGTGCTACTTGGTAATTTTTTTTGGCGAGATAACATAAAATATCTTCTTTTTTCTCTCCTGAACTCATAGCCAGATAGGGATAGCGGAAATATTTTGGTCGGGTCAGAACAGGGGATAATATGGAGTCTGCTTCTTTTATTTCATGGATGTATTCACTGGTTTCGAGTTTATTTAAATTAGCATGAGAAAAAGTATGATTGCCCAGACCAAATCCTGCATCCCGGAATTTACGTAACATTTCCCAATTATCCTTGCGAACTTCACTTGCGATAATAAACCCTGTAGCTGGAACTTCTTGTTCGAGCATCGAATTCATCATCATATTCAGATGAAAATTACGGTATTCGCCTACAAATGGCAGATCGTCAATAGTTATGGCTATGGACTTTTGCGCAAATCCTGACGTTGCTATAAAAAACAGACAAATAAAAATTGCGAAATAAGGTGCTGTAACAGGTTTGATTTTCATTGAGAATTAACTTTTGAACAATGTCCAGTAGCAGATAGTGAGGCTATTATAACAAAAAATAAACGAAATGGCTTATAAGATAAGCGTACAAAGAGAATTAATTACGTTTAAATCAGGTTAGTTTTCATGTGATGGTTTTTAAACGTGTTGGAATTTAGCTGATCGGATAAACTGATGTGGTTCATAATTGATATTGTTCAAATTAATCTATATTAAATTTAAAAAAAGTATACCGCAGACAAGCCACGGTATAGAGATAATCACATAATTAAACATTAAATGCTGAGGTATATGCCTCCTCACTTTTAGGTTCATCATCACTATTGGCTGGTGTGTGATAAATTGTTTTTGGCAAGTGGTTGTTTTTTATCTCTGATGCATCCTCGGAATTTGTGTTATTACCCTCTGTAAACTTGGCAGATTCTGTTTCCGTTATTTGCTTTTTAATTAAGATGGAATTCTTTAAAGCAGTGTCACGGGTTTTAGTAGTAATTTTGTTACATAAGCTCATAATGGTATAAATAAAAGTTATCAGTTTATCGTAATCTACTTTAACCGGTTTAAGTTCGCCAGAATCAACCGGTTCGGGTTCGATAGATTTAACCGGTTTAAGTTCGGTAAATGATTTTACAATGTGGCTGAATAGATTGTTGTCCAGTTTAATAGTGTCATTGGCACCATTTTTACCTGGGTTGATAAGCAGGTAATCCAGGAAGCTTTTTGCACGCGAAATATAATAATCTATTTCTTCAAATTCCTCTGAACCTAATAGAAAATTTATTCGGCGATGTAATTCAGAACCACCTATAACTCCAAAAGTCTTTGTACTTTCCTTATTTAAAACATCTTTACTATATTGAACATTAATTTTTGCACGAATAAGGTATAAAATTCCTAATAATATAACAATTTTGTCACTTTCAAACATACTCGTTTTGCTCTCAGTGCCCTTATTAATTTTAGGTGGGTTTTTGAGTATGTTAATAAAATTTATAATTAAGCCCAGTTCCTCTTTTCTATCCAATTCAAACCAGTACAATTTATTTTTGCTGCCAATTATCTCTGCAATAAGATCATTGAGTGTCTTTTCAAGGTCTTCAAAAGATTGAAAATTTTTGGTAAATCCTTTAGGAGCCTCTTTTGATTGAAATGAGGACAAATACTCAAATGTCTCATCCTTTGATAATTCCATTTTTTTGAATAGTTCTTCCTGCATGACATAATTTAAATTAAAAAATATTATAAGTTTATTTTTATCGATATGACTGTATGTATGTTGATCTTTAAAACCTTTGAATGGTTTATTTTCTACGAAAGAACAGTTAAGAAACTGATTTAATTTTCGTTGCCAATTCAATAATTCTTGTGGAGCGGGTTTTTTTTCTTGCGTAATACCTAGAGTATCATTTAAACATTTAAAGATATTTTCGTTTACCCTAACTTTAGCTTCTTTTTGAAGATCAAAATGCTTTTTAACTAACTGGACTGCCCCATACATTATTTCCATATTTTCGATGTATTCAGGACTATCTTTTGCCAAGTGTTTTATTTTCTGTTCAACATGATTAATAGTCGCATGGATAAATTTAAACTCCACTTCGATGTTTGCTTTATTAATAAGTTCATTCCTGCTAATGACATCCCAACTATCAATAAATGTTTTCTTTAAACTTTCGAACTCTTTAAACTCAAACGTCATGTTAACCTCCAATATTCCATAAATGGATGATGTAAGTAATTTACAGAACTCAGTTTAAACTAAACTGTGTCTTTCGTCATGTATTTTCATTATACAAATCGGGATTGAAAAAATATATTTTAATTCAATAAGTTAGTGAATTTCGGTGTTGTTTTTTATAAAATAATATGTTACATCCAGTAAAAAACATTAATTAGCTGTCCCTAAGTAGTGTGTGAGCATACTTATTGATATGGTAGTGGTTTCTCGGCCCATCCCGTAGTAAAGTACACCGATTTTTACCGGCAACGCAGAATATGGCAAAGTTATACTTTTATTATGCAGCAATGAATGCAGGAAAAAGCACGGTTTTATTGCAATCGAGTCATAATTATCGAGAGCGAGGCATGCTTACCTTACTTCTGACCCCTTCCATAGATACCCGCTTCGCTTATGGGACTATTACATCACGTATTGGTTTATCAGAAGAGGCGTCGATTTTTAATCCTACAGATAACCTGTATGACCTGACCCTGCTATTACATAATAAATCCCCATTAGCCTGTGTTTTTATAGACGAGGCACAATTTTTAACCAAAGATCAAGTGTTTCAACTAACAGAAATTACCGATCAGTTATCCATCCCGGTATTGGCTTATGGTTTACGGACTGACTTCAAAGGAGAGCTATTTCCTGGAAGTCAGGCTCTTTTGGCCTGGGCTGATGAAATTGCGGAATTAAAAACTATTTGCCATTGTGGACGCAAAGCGACTATGAATGTGAGAATTAATCATCGTGGGGAAGTACTCGAAGAAGGGGAGCAGGTTTTGATTGGAGGAAATGAGTCTTATATTTCTGTATGTCGTCTTCATTTCAAGCGTAAAGAAGCAGATTTCAAACATCGCTATAATATATTGTTCAATAAAGATACCAATCTACTTTAAAATTTGATATAATTTGCCGCAACTTTTAGACCTTGATTTAGGAGTAACAGTGTCACATTCTGCCGCAGTGGATTCGAGGGTTTTTGTGCCTCGTGGTGACTTGATGGCATGGATTGTTTGCCTCTCTGCTGGTCTCTTCTTTTTATATGAATTTTTTCAATTAAATATTTTTGACGTTATAAATCAACCCTTACGCGATGAATTTCATTTGAATGCCACCCAATTAAGCTGGATGTCCAGTGCTTATTTGTGGGCAGACATTCTTTTTCTTCTCCCTGCTGGTATCATTCTGGATCGATTTTCAACCCGAACAGTTATTATTACCGCTATGACGGTTTGTGTCATAGGTACTGTAGGTTTTGCTTTAACTCATTCATTTTTTCTTGCATCCTTTTTTCATTTTTTATCCGGTATCGGAAATGCGTTCTGCTTTTTATCCTGTATTGTTTTAGTATCACACTGGTTCCCTCCGCGAAGACAAGCTCTGGTTATAGGCTCTTTAGTAACTATGGCCTTTATCGGCGGCATGATGGCGCATACTCCATTCGCTTATCTTAACGAGTTGTTCGGTTGGCGTCAGGCTCTGTTAATCGATGGGGCAGTGGGCGCTCTTTTATTATTATGGATTTATTTAATCGTTCAGGACAGACCCATTGGTGCACCTGTTCGTAGTCAAGTTAGTCAGGAAAGTCCTTTGCCTGGCTTTCTCAATGCTTTATCCAATCCCCAAAATTGGCTGGCCGGTTTATTTACTTCTTTTTTAAATTTGCCAATTATGGTTTTATGCGCTCTATGGGGTGCAACATATCTTCAGGTGGTGCATGGTTTATCTGAGATTGCTGCAAGTAATGTAGTCAGTATGATATTTATAGGAAGTATTATTGGTTGTCCTGTTGTAGGATGGTTATCCGACACACAAGGACGACGCAAACCTTTAATGATCATTGGTGCAGCCGCTACATTAATAACGGTTATCCCTTTATTTCTGGAAATGTCCTTATCCTCAGTGACTTTGAGTATACTGTTTTTTGCTTTAGGGTTTTTTACCAGCACCCAGGTAATTTCCTATCCTTTAATTGCGGAAAGTAATACTGCAGATAATACTGGTGCTTCTACAGGAATTGCTTCTGTGATTATTATGGGCGGTGGGGGCGTGGGTCAGGTATTATTTGGATGGCTGATGAGTCATCATGCAACTGCTTCAGGAATAAATTATTCTGTTGCTGATTTTCAATTTGCAATGTGGATATTTCCAATTGCGGCAATCGCAGCTTTAATCGCGGTGTTATTGACTCGTGAAACGTACTGCAAACGATAAGGTTGAGGAGTAGGTTAGTGATGCAAACAGTGGATAATTTAAGTGTTTATGATGATTTTAAGTCCTCATTGTTACCTTGGCTTGTGTGTTTTGCCGCAACAATGTTTTTCTTTTATGAGTTTATTCAGGGGAATATGTTTGCATCGATAGCTGCAAATATCATGCAGGACTATCATATTCAAGCCGATAAAATGGCCTATTTATCCAGCATTTACTATTTATCCAATGTAATCTTTTTATTTATTGCCGGTATGGTTCTTGATCGATTTTCAATCAAAAATACTATATTAATAGCCATGTTTTTTTGTGTACTCAGCACTTTTGTACTCGCTTTTTCACATTCTTTTTACATCGCTTTATTTTGTCGTTTTGTCACCGGGATAGGTAGTGCTTTTTGTTTTCTCGGCCCCGTACGATTGGCATCACATTGGTTTCCTCCCAAACGAATGGCTTTAGTTACTGGTGCTATAGTTACAGTAGCGATGACTGGAGGAATGTTAGCGCAATATCCTTTAACCAAATTGGTAGCTTATGTCGGATGGCGCCAGGCCGTGCAGGACGTGGGTATTTTGGGATTGGTCATGTTGGTATTTATGATCTTTTGGATTAAAGAGCGGCCTGAAGTTGCGGTGAAAGAAGAAGGAGAGCCTATCCAGGTTCTGGTGGCAGCGAAAAAGGCTTATCTAAATCCTCAATATTTACGTGCCGCGTTTTATACAAGCCTGATGAATATGGCCATTGCCGTTTTTGGTGCAATGATGGGAACTTTGTATCTGGAGCAACGTTTAAGTATTGGGGCTGAACAGGCAGCAATGATAAACGGGATGCTATTTTTTGGTGCGATTATAGGCGCTCCTTTAGTTGGATGGATATCTGACAAAGCCGGTTTAAGGATTTTGCCCATGAAAATTGGAGTACTTGCCTCCATGCTTACCTTGGTTGCTATTCTTTATTTGCCAGTTTCCGTATCTCAGATGACGATATTATTCTTTTTATTAGGATTATTTACTTCAGCACAAGTAATTAGTTATGCACTTGTCGCAGAGAGTAGTTCTCCCATGATGACCGCGACTGCAGTGAGTGTCATATCCATTTTGACTCAAGGGGGTTACCTTGTTTATCAAAATTTATTCAGCACCTTGTTAACAAAACAGGGCGGTATGCATCTCATTGATGGTATTCCTGTTTACAATCTGGCTGCCTATCAATATGCAGCAGTGATATTGCCCTTAGGGTTATTAATTGCATATTTTATGCTCTTTGGTTTAAGAGAAACTCGTTGCCAACAGGTTGAGCAATGAGGGGCTCGGGGCGCGTCTGTATTTTATTAATGGATTCATTTGGTATTGGTGCAAGTCTTGATGCCCCATCCTATGGGGACGAGGGCGCTAATACATTTGTTCACATTCATGAGTTTTGTGAACGTGGAGAGGGTGACACAGCCTATCGTCAGGGACCATTAACACTTCCCAATTTAGCCAAGCGTGGTTTGTATCATGCTGCTGTAGCAAGCTCTGGCTTAAAATTTATAGATTTATCATCGTTACCCGAACCGCAGAGTTATTATGGTTACGCGGTAGAACAAAGCCTGGGTAAGGATACACCCAGTGGCCATTGGGAAATCGGTGGCGTTCCTGTGACTTTTGAATGGGGTTATTTTCCGGATCATCCCAAGTGTTTCCCTCCTGAATTAATAGAAGCTTTCCTTAAAAAAACGGGTTTACCAGGTGTCTTGGGTGAAAAGCATGCTTCTGGCACGACCATACTTGAAGAGTTAGGTGATGAGCATCTTCGCACGGGTAAACCTATAGTATATACCTCAGCTGATAGTGTATTCCAAATCGCAGCTCATGAAGAAGCATTTGGCTTGCAACGTCTCTATGATGTGTGCGCCATAGCTCGGGATTTAGTTGATGAATACCAAATTGGTCGGGTTATTGCCCGTCCTTTTACCGGAACTTCCGGATCTTATAAACGCACCGCAAATCGGAAAGATTATGCAACGTTACCTCCCGAACATACTTTATTGGATTATCTTAAAGAGGCAGGGCGTGAAGTAATTGCGATAGGCAAGATTGCGGATATTTATGCGCATCAGGGAGTAACTCAAACCATTAAAGCGGATGGTAATATGGCTTTATTTGATGCAACTCTTGCTGCAATGAATACTGCGCCCGCAGGAAGTCTTGTTTTTACCAATTTTGTGGATTTTGATTCCTCTTACGGGCATCGACGTGATACGGCAGGATACGCTCATGCATTGGAGCTTTTTGATAAACGTTTGCCTGAGCTTGATGCGTTGCTAAAGCCTGATGATTTAGTGGTTATTGCCGCTGATCACGGATGCGATCCCACTCTTCCAGGTTCGGATCATACCCGCGAACACATTCCTGCCCTGGTTTATGGACCTGGTCTTGGGAGTCGCTTTATCGGACGACGCGATACTTTTGCAGATATTGGTCAAAGTATTGCAGAGTATCTTGAGATAGATCCTTTAAATTACGGAATTTCATTTCTTAAAAAATAATAGGCAAGTTAGTTGGATATAGAATTGGGCTATTCCTCATCGTAGTCCATAATAGCAAAGCGTATTACGGGGACATTTATCCAGCTCAGCAGGCGTCCTTGCAACTCCCGTATTACGACTTCGTCTAATACGGGCTACCAATTTTGGGGCGATTTGCCCATATTAGACAAAGCGTAAGACTGAATTTATATCTACGCCCGGGTATTCATTCTCTTAAAATGGTTAGTATTTTTTCCTTAACCCATTGATTTTTTATTTATCATCCCCACTTACATTTTTTAAGTTTGATGAGAGGATTAAATTTTGGAACAGTTTCGTGGGACAACAATACTTTCAGTAAGACGCGGTAATCAGGTAGTCATAGGTGGGGATGGGCAGGTTACCTTGGGTAATACGGTAATGAAGGGAAATGCGCGCAAAGTCAGAAGATTATATAAGGATAAAGTGATCGCAGGATTTGCAGGAGGGACTGCTGATGCATTTACTCTTTTTGAACGATTTGAAAGCAAACTTGAAATGCATCAAGGTCATTTGGTGAGAGCGGCGGTTGAACTTGCGAAAGATTGGCGAACGGACCGTATTTTACGCCGACTTGAAGCGGTTCTCGCTGTAGCTGATAGCAAAGCATCTCTGATTATTACCGGTAATGGGGATGTGATTGAGCCGGAAGAGAGTTTGATTGCAATTGGTTCTGGAGGTCCTTTTGCACAGGCAGCTGCGCGTGCTTTAATGGAAAATACCCAATTATCTGCTAAAGAAATAGTGCAAAAAGCATTAACCATAGCAGGTGAGATCTGTATTTATACTAACAATCATTTAACCATAGAAGAATTAAACGATGACAGCAAATAACAGCACAGTGATGACTCCTCGTGAAATTGTGCAGGAGTTAAATAAACATATTATTGGCCAGGATGATGCGAAACGCGCTGTAGCAATAGCACTTCGCAATCGGTGGCGTCGCATGAAAATTCAGGATCCGGTTTTACGTAATGAAATCATGCCTAAAAATATATTGATGATTGGCCCAACAGGGGTGGGCAAAACAGAAATTGCCCGTCGGCTAGCTAAATTGGCTCATGCTCCGTTTATCAAAGTAGAAGCAACCAAATTTACTGAAGTAGGTTATGTTGGCAGGGATGTGGATTCCATACTTCGAGATTTAACGGATATAGCTATCAAACAGGAACGTGAGTATGCGATGAAAAAAGTATCTCATCTCGCTGAGGATGCTGCCGAAAACCGCATATTGGATGTATTGCTTCCACCTGCGCGTGGAACTTTAACTCCTGGAGAAAAAGATACTACAGCGCGCCAGGTATTTCGTAAGCAATTACGTGAAGGTACCCTGGACGACAATGAAATTGAAATTGATGTGGCCGCAGCCCAGGTGGGTATTGAGATTATGTCACCCCCTGGGATGGAGGAAATGACCAGTCAACTCCAGTCTATGTTTCAACAGGTTGGTAACCAACGAACCAAAACCCGCAAAATGTCTATTGCCAAGGCAATGAAAATTATTAAAGAAGAAGAAGCAGCCAAACTGATAAATGAAGATGATATTAAATTAAAAGCCATAGAAAGTGTGGAACAAAACGGTATTGTCTTTATTGATGAATTAGATAAAGTCGCAAAACGAAGTGAAAACAGTGGCGGTGGAGATGTATCGCGTGAAGGAGTACAGCGTGACCTGTTGCCCCTGGTTGAAGGGACTACAGTTTCCACGAAGTATGGCATGGTTAAGTCGGATCATGTCTTATTTATTGCCTCTGGAGCATTTCATGTAGCGAAACCTTCTGATCTTATTGCCGAGTTACAGGGTCGATTACCGATTAGGGTGGAGCTCTCTGCGTTATCAGTAGAGGATTTTGTGCGCATTCTAACTGAGCCTAGTGCTTCGTTAACGTTACAATATACTGCATTAATGGATACGGAAGGATTAAAACTGGATTTTGAAGAGTCCGGAATTCGTCGCATTGCTGAAGTTGCATGGCAAGTTAATGAACGGATGGAAAATATCGGAGCTCGCAGACTTTATACCGTTATGGAAAGGTTACTCGAAGTTGTTTCTTTTGAAGCAACTGATAAGTCTGGCGAAACAGTCCTTATCGATAAAGCCTACGTAGATAAAAATTTAGGCCAGCTCGTTGCTGATGAGGATTTGGCTCGTTATATACTATAATTAGTTTTTATAAGACTCAATGAGTAATTGGCTCATTGAGTCTTTATTTTATTTTTTGAAATGTCTTCTGGTAAATTTCCCTAATTATGTGTAATTCTTAAAGTGTTCCAAGATGAATTATTCAAGGAGGAATTGCATGCACAGTTTAATTTCACGTTCCAGTCCTACTTTTTTTAAAAATCCACCCGGTGCAGTTTTTGATAACTATCAAAAGATCTGGAAGCAGACACACTCTTTGTCGCACATTACTAAAATCAAAGCACTACTAAAGGAATACACTAAAGGAGACTCCTTTTTTATCGCATTGATAGGACGCATTGTTACTGGTCATTGGAATCGGCATCATGTCAAAAAAATTAATCAATTGCTTAAAATGAAATATGAGTCTGTTGATGAACTTATTTATGATTTGAAGCAAATAAAACGAAAACCCGGAGGGGAGCTTGATCGATGTATCCAGTTTATTGAACAGAAAATAGATGAGAGGCACCATTATTTTAATAAGAACGTTAAATTTAGATAAAGGTTTAAGCTCTAATAAAGCCGAAGAAGCCCTTATGCTTGATCAGTGCTCCTGTTCATTATAGCAAAGTGCCCCTCGGTGGTGCTTAAACTGCTTTAACCCTCCGTGTACTGAGGAACCTTAATAATTTTATGTTTTTTTATAACGCACAATGATTTATTTGTCATCCCCATGCAGATGGGGAACCATTCAAATATTTAGCAAAGTGCCACTTCATTGAATAGATCCCCGCCGGCGCGGGGAAGACAATTAATCAATTGACAACATAATTGTACATTAAAAATTATGAAGGGATACCTTAATTTCACAAACGAAGTGCACGGGGAAGACAACTCTTTAATTGACACCATTATTGTGCCTGGGATACTTCAGTTCGTGGAGGACTGAGCTATCCTGCTCTCTTTAATAATGGAGCGTCCGCAGGATATAGATTATAAATATTGCCCTAAAGCAAACTTGCTGATATCAATGGTAATTTAAGTTTTTCTTACCACCCCTTATTTTCACAAATTAATTCATACGCTTTTCTAAGTTTATGAGTTTTATCATTAGCTAATTTTATCATTTCCTCGGGTAAGCCCTGAGCAATTAATTTGTCGGGATGATTTCGACTTAACAAACGGCGATAAGCTCTTTTTACCTCTTGCTTTGTTGCTGTTGAACTTATTTCAAGTAACGCAAAGGCATGATCAAGCGTGTTAAATGGTTTTGATTGTGGGCGATAATTATACTGTTGCCTACGGTTCTGGTTTTGATTCTGTTGGGAAGATTGTTGTTCTTGTCGAGATGCGTTTTCATATTCCTGCTGTGCCGTACTTTGGTAACTAAAATCCTCATAGAATCGATACTGTTTATGTAATGGAGCAAAACCAAGATAGCTAAAGATAGCGTCTAGAGCTTTAATTTTAGCCGCAGTAAGGCCATCAACCTGGGCTGCACGATATTGTATATCGATAAAAAGTTTGAGCAATTCCCGATTATCCCGACATGCACTCTGGAGCTGATTAAGTATCGTGTCTTTTTTAAAAGTAGTTAATTTACCTTGATTAAAAAAATGCTTTGCCAGAGCTTTTTGTTCTGAATTCAAACGCATTTCACTCATGAGTTGTTTTGCCATTTGAATTTCTTGCTCAGAAACCCTACCATCGGCCTTGGCAATATGCCCCATAATACTAAATGTAGCTTCAAAAAATATTTTTTGAACCGTCTGACGTTTCTCGGTATGATAAAGTAAATGAGGGTTGGAAAAGTGGCTTATTAAACCTCTGTCAAAAAAATTACCCACCAAAATACCAAAAAAAGCACCTGCAGGACCACCAATCAAATAGCCGAAAATGGCTCCGAGTATTTTACCCCACCAGCTGTGTGTTTTAAAAAAATCGTTTAAATTCATTGGATACCTTAATCATCAACTTGGAATTATAACCAGTGGATCATTTATAAATAATCCATTGATACAGTATAGCGTTTCATTCAATTGTAACATATCGCAAAAATATCGTATTTAGGTATATACTCTCCTTTTTTAGTTGTAGGGTACTACTTTAATGCGGTTGGTTTATTCTTTCTTAATGTATTTACTTACTCCTTACTTACTTTTTCGATTATGGTGGAAAGGAAGGCATAGCCCCGAGTACAGAAAAAGAATCGGTGAGCGTTTTTCCTGGGATAAGGCAGATTCTGATCCTATAGATATCTGGATTCATGCTGTTTCTTTAGGAGAAGTGATTGCTGCAACCCCATTAATAGATTCCCTTTTGCAAAAAAAATATACGGTATTAATAACTACGATGACTCCTACAGGCTCAGCTCGAGTAAAAGACCGGTTTGGAGATAAAGTTGCTCATCGGTACATACCTTATGACTTGCCGGGAATGATGAAACGTTTTTTTAAACACGTCAGGCCTAAAATTGGCATAGTCATGGAGACGGAGTTGTGGCCCAATTTGGTGTACCATGCTCAAGCCGCTAAGATCCCTTTGTTATTGGTTAATGCTCGTTTGTCCGAGCAATCTTTAAAGGGCTATTTGCGACTTAAATGGTTATTTAAACCTGTGCTTAATAGCTTTTCTGCCATTTTAACGCAAAGTGATGATGATGCAGCCCGATTCAATGCTTTAGGAGCACGAGCGGGCCTGGTTCAGGTATTGGGCAATATTAAATTTGATTTGCAAACAAATCCTTCATTTGGTGTTCCTTTTGATGAGTTTAAAAAATTGTGGGGAGCAGAGCGAGTGGTGGTTATTGCTGCCAGCACTCATGAGGGTGAGGAATCACAGATATTGAGCCATCTAAGAAGACTGCAAATGGCAATTCCCCAGGTGATTTTACTCATTGCTCCTCGGCATCCAGAACGGTTCACTTTGGTTTATCAGTTGGCTTGCAGATTGGGTTTTAACTGCGGATTGCGTAGTGATCCCAATTCGCTATCCTCTGTAAATGATGTCGTAGTTCTGGATAGTCTGGGTGAGCTAATGGGGTTTTATCAGTTGAGTGATTATGCCTTTGTTGGTGGCAGTCTGGTTCCTGTGGGGGGGCATAATGTATTAGAGCCTATTGCTTTACAAGTCCCTGCTTTAAGTGGACACCACGTACACAATTTTAAAACCATTTGCCGAGATCTGGCCAATGCAAAAGCAATAGTTATTGTGAATAACAGTGCGGAATTAATAGATAGTATTATCAATCTCAATAAAAAACCTGCTCATAAGCAACAAATGATAAGTAATGCGACAAATGTATTGGAGCGTAATAAAGGTTCGATTAATAAATATCTGCAAAAAATTGAATCAGAGCTGATGCAGACTTCATCTTAAGTACCTCACATTGATGCTTTCATTATTGTCATTGAGAGACTCCTATTTGTAATACACAATTTGGCTTGGTAAATTGGATTATACTGGGTCATATTTGGTATATTTAATTATTATCTGGTTTAATAGCATTAGCATGATAAGTAATTCGGTGCATTAATAATTGTTTGGTATTGGGGATTGTTCAATCATCCCATAGACAAGGATGGGTAATGAGATTATTAATAGGTATTGGGTTAATCAGTTTATTCCTAACTTCTGTATTTGCTCATGAACAATGGTTAATATCTTCTCAATCGGTGAACGATTTATCACAATTAACACCCCCGTTAATGTTCTCCCAATGGAATTTTTTAAATGCCTCGCTCTCCCTATTCGCTTTATTCGTCTTACTATTCTGGATTTATATTAACCACGTCACTTATCCCCGGTTAATTAAAAGAACGAATTTAGTTGCAATTGAGTGGAGTGTATTTTCGCTACGACTATGGCTAGGTCTTATGTTGATCCTATCCAGTTACGGTTTATTGCCCATGGCAGGAATCCCACCTTTAAAAGAGCCTACTTTATTTGCTTCAGATTTGTTAATTGGTTCTCTTCCTCCAATTTGGGTATTTTTACAGAAACTGGAATTATGGATGGGGGTATTTTTTGTAATTGGATTATTTATTCGTTTAAATGCACTCTTGCTGTTTTTATTAATTGGGCTGGCACTTTACTGGTTTGGCCTAGGGATGATGCAATACGCAGGATTTTATTTTGGGATTTGTTTGTTTTTAATCATTAATGGAAAAGAGAAAGAATATATTGATCCAAAAAAATTAGATCTTGCACCTTTATCGTTAGGATTATTGCAATTATTAACGGGGTTAAATTTCATTTATTCTGCAATCATTATTAAATGGATGCAACCCAATATAGATATTTTTCTACTAAGACAAGCACATGCATTTACCTTCGGACTTTCTTATCCGGTGTTTACTTTTATATTGCTCCTGGTTGAAATTATTATGGGATTTTTATTCATTTTAGGATGGCACCTGCGTTATATTTCTATTATTTTTTTATTATTATTTATATTAATGAGTATTAATTTATCTGAAAATTTACTCGCTCATTGTTTCTTGTATGGAATATTTTCAGTATTTATTATCCTTGATGGATATCCTTTGAGTATGTTAGTTAGAAAATATAAGAAGTATTTTTAAGAAATAATTCATTAACCTTATAGGAATTGATTCTTTATATAATAGAGCTGATTTTTAACAGAGATCACTGGATACCGTGGACAAGCCACGGTACGTAGGAATTTGGTTAAAATGCTG
Source organism: Legionella sp. (assembly GCA_030694525.1). GTDB lineage: Bacteria > Pseudomonadota > Gammaproteobacteria > Legionellales > Legionellaceae > Legionella. Next base: position 39,776 of record JAUXYG010000104.1, read on the forward strand.
AGCTTCGGGAGATGTTTCGGAAATTATAAAAATCTGTGACAATTGATGTTTTGATTAATTTCTAATCGTTTAGTGATTTATTAGAACATAGGGAAAAACCAGGATTATAAAAATTTCTCAACGCCCGAAATATATCTAATGTTTCGTCTCTATAAGAATTTACCAACCCTACGTCCCTCGGCTCGACCGAGAGATCCAGGAATCAAAGTAAGAATTAGAAGCACAAATGTGGTATAAAGCTAATTTGAATACCATATCCTAAATGAATAACCTATCTGGTATTTAAACCCCTTTTTGGTATTTAACCCTTATTTGGTGTTTAAACCCCTATTTGATATGTAATCCCTACGTCCCTCGGTTCGACCGAGTGATCCAGGAATTTAAGTAAGAATTAGAAGCACAAATGTGGTGTAAAGCTAATTTGAATACCATATCCTAACATGAATAACCTATCTGGTATTTAAACCCCTATTTAGTATTTAAATCCCTATCTGATATGTAATCTCCTACGTCCCTCGGCTCGACCGAGGGATCCAGGAATTTAAGTAAGAATTAGAAGTACAAATGTGGTGTAGAGCTAATTTGAATACCATATCCTAACATGAATAACCTATCTGGTATTTAAACCCCTATTTGGTATTTAAACCCCTATTTGGTATTTAAATCCCTATCTGATATGTAATCCCCTACGTCCCTCGGCTCGACCGAGGGATCCAGTAATTTAAGTAAGAATTAGAAGCACAAATGTGGTGTAAAGCTAATTTGAATACCATATCCTAACATGAATAACCTATCTGGTATTTAACCCTTATTTGGTGTTTAAACCCCTATTTGATATGTTATCCCTACGTCCCTCGGCTTGACCGAGGGATCCAGGAATCTATGTAAGGACTAGAGATATAGATGGGGCGAAAAACTAATATGAATAAACATCATAATCAGTGTTTCGCTCTTGATTAAGAGCCTTGATTTTGACGCTCTTTGATTTCGGATAAAGTTTTACAGTCAATGCATAAAGTAGCAGTGGGTCTGGCTTCAAGACGTTTTAAACCAATCTCGATACCGCATGCTTCACAATACCCAAAATCATCATTTCTTAAACGTTCGAGGGCATCTTCAATTTTTTTAATTAGTTTTCTTTCCCGATCACGGGTTCTTAACTCGATACTAAATTCTTCTTCCTGGCTTGCACGATCAGAAGGATCTGGAAAATTAGCAGCTTCATCCTTCATATGAGTAACCGTTCTATCTACTTCTTCCATTAATGATTGACGCCAGGCCAGCAGTATTTTTTCAATGTGTGCCAGCTGCTTTTCATTCATATATTCTTCCCCTTCAGTTTCCTGATAGGGCGTAATTCCCATGCTACCTATTGCGTCGTTTTTCACGTTGTATGGTCTCTCATTGGTTTTATCAATTAATTGTACTGTCATCCTGGTTCCATTTCCAAAATCAAATTCAATTTTGTATAAAATGGCATGGTATATCAAAAAACAGCTTTATCATCAACAAAATATTTATCTTACTTTGCAACGTTATCTCGCCAACCACCACTGACTCGGTCAACTCCATTTAAATCCTGCCAACAATGTACGTTATTATATCCTATTTGTTTCATTATAGTGTTTATTGGGATTTTTTGATCAAATCCATGCTCCATTAAAAGCATTCCGCCCGGTAGCAGATAATTGTAACTATTTCTGATTATGTATTGTAGATCAGCTAATCCATCTTGACCACTGGCTAGAGCACTTAGGGGTTCAAATCTTACATCACCCTGCGCGAGATGAGGATCATCTTTAGCAATATAGGGAGGATTGGAGAGTATGGCATGATAAGATTTTGGTGGAAGGGACTCAAACCAATCGGAATGAAAAAATTGGATATTGGTTATACCAAGATTAGTTGCATTTTCCCTGGCTATTTTTAATGCCTCAATGCTTATATCACAGGCAGTGATTTGCCACTGTGGCCTTTCGGTGGCTACAGCCAGAGCAACTGCGCCACTACCGGTTCCTAAATCTAAAATATGAGTTTCTGATGTGTCGGGAAGTAATTCTATAACCAGCTCAACCAGACGCTCTGTTTCATGGCGAGGAATTAAGGTATGGGGATTCACCTTTAGGCAAAGAGACCAGAATTCGCGGTGCCCGATAATATAAGCGATGGGTATTCCTCGCGCTCTTTGAGAAATTAAATGCAAATACCCTTTTAATTGATCGTCACTCAGTAACTTATCTGGATGAGCATAAAGGTAGGCTCTATTTTTGCCCAATGAGTGCATTAATAAAATCTCGGCATCTAGTCGAGGTTCTGGGCTTTCGACCTTAAGATGCTGCATGGCTTCGGTGAGTGCCATGCGAATATTAGTCATTTCGGCCAAGTTCGGCTAAAAGCTCTGCGTGATATTCCCGTTTTAAAGAATCAATCACTAATGACAAATTACCCTCCATCACATCATTAAGCTGGTAAATCGTAAGATTTATTCGATGATCCGTTAATCGTCCCTGAGGGAAATTATAGGTGCGAATGCGTTCGGAGCGATCTCCAGTTCCCACCAATGATTTTCGTGTTTGCGCCTGTTCTTTTTTTTGTTTGCTTTGCTCCGCATCGAGGAGCCGTGATTTAAGCAATGACATCGCCTTTGCCCGATTTTTATGTTGCGAGCGTTCATCCTGACACTCGACCACTACTCCTGTGGGAATATGGGTTATTCGAATTGCAGAGTCGGTCTTATTCACATGCTGTCCACCCGCACCCGAGGAACGATAAGTATCTATTCGTAAATCATCCGCATTTATTTGTATGTCATCAATTTCCTCCACTTCGGGCATGATGGCGACAGTACAGGCAGAAGTATGGACCCGACCTTGTGATTCAGTTTCTGGCACGCGCTGTACGCGGTGTGCTCCAGATTCAAATTTTAATTGCGAATAAACGGCACTTCCCATGATGCGTGCTATGATTTCCTTATAACCCCCATGCTCGCCGTGATTCGCGCTGATTAATTCAAGTTGCCATCCCTGATTCTCAGCGTATCGACTGTACATACGGTATAAATCTCCGGCAAAAATAGCGGCTTCATCACCTCCAGTACCGGCTCGCACTTCCAGATAAATATTACGCTCATCATCGGGATCTTTAGGTATCAGGTGCCATTGTAACTCTTCATCTAAATCTTCAATCTGCTTTTTGGCTGCGTTTAATTCCTCTTCAGCCATCGAAGCGAGCTCTTTATCGTCACCGTTTAATAATTCTTCTAATGAAGCCAGATTATCTTTGGCTTCGAGATAGGATTCATAACAATGAGCAACCGGCTCGAGTTGTGCGTATTCTTTTGATAACGATTTAAATTGATTTTGATCAGCGATTACAGATGCTTCAGATAACAAGCGTCCGACTTCCTGAAAGCGTTCCAACATGTGCTGGAGTTTAAACTCAAGAGATTTCTTCATAGGATGATTGGCACGTAGTAGTTGTATTAAAGAGGTATTGCGCTAAAGTAAGTAGATCCTCGCGCCCATCCCAGGCAATTTGTCTTAATCCGGAAGTTGGGTTATGCGTTAGTTTATTTACCAGGCGTTCGCTAAATTCATTTAAAACGCTGTCCTGGCTTTGGCCAGATGACAGTTTTTTTAGGGCCCGTTGCAGTTCTTGTTTTGCCAGGTCTTGCATTTGGTTTCGATAATCGCAAATCACATCTTTCGCTCTAAGTGAGCGATGCCAACGAATGTAATTATCCAGCTCACCCTCAATCAGTTGTTCCGCTTGTAATGCTGCATGACGACGTTCATTCATGCCTTTTTCTATTTTTAATTGCAGGTCATCCACATTATATAATACGACATTATTTAATTCATTTACATTACTTTCAATGTCTCGAGGAACAGATAAATCCAGTAAAAACATCGGTGCATGGTTGCGTTGTTCCAGCGCATGCTCCACCAGACTCTTGTTAATAAAAGGCAATGGGCACGCGGTCGCAGAAATCACTACATCAGCCTGACCCAGATATTGAGGTATATCACCAATAGATAAAGTCTGCCCGCCAAAAACAGCAGCAAGTTTGTGTGCATTACCTGGTGTTCTGCTTGCGATCATAAATCGGTGTACCCCCTGCTGATGCAAATATTTTGCAACCAGAGAGGCTGTTTCACCAGAGCCGATTAGAAAGACATTTAGGGAGCTGTAATTTGAAAATAGTTGCCCGATTAATTGCACGGCAGCATAAGCTATGGATACAGGATTTGTACCAATACCACTTCGGGTTCTGATTCGTTTTGAAGCACTGAAAATGTATTCAAAAACGGGTCGCAATTGTGATTTAACACTACCCAGGCGACATGCGTGTTGATACGCCTGTTTCATTTGTCCTAAAATTTGTGGCTCACCTATCATCATAGAATCGAGCCCACTGGCAACACGAAGAGTATGTTTTATTCCTTCATTACCTTCGTGGAGATACCAGAAAGGAGTTAGTAGCTCTGGGGCGATCTGGTGCTCTTGGGCAAGCCACCGGGAGATAACTTCTGGATTATGGGT
>JAUXYG010000105.1 GCA_030694525.1 Legionella sp.
AAAATCGACTCGCTTGGCCATTTCACGTGACAAGTACGCTGCTGCAGGTACTTCAATCATGACCCCAATTTTGGGTTTTTCTATGACACAACCCTCTTCCAGTAACTCTTCAAAAGCTTGCTCGATTAAATACGATGCTTCCTCGACTTCACTAAGATTCGTGATCATGGGTAACATAATTCGTAAATTATTTAATTCTTCACTGGCTCGCATCATGGCACGAACCTGAACGAGAAACACATCCGGGTGATCGAGGGTAACCCGAATGCCACGCCATCCCAGATAGGGATTATCTTCCTGTACTGGAAAATAAGGGAGAACCTTATCACCCCCAATATCCAGAGTTCGCATGGTTACCAATCGAGGAGCAAATGCTTTAAGAGTCTGGCGATAAATAATCGTTTGCTCATCTTCTGAGGGAAAGCGATCCCGGCTCATAAAAGGCACTTCCGACCGATAAAGACCAACCCCTTCTGCACCCACACTCATTGACAATCCAGCATCCATTGCCAAACCGGTATTTACTTGCAAGGATACTCGATAACTGTCGGTGGTTTCTGCAGGTTTATCGCGTAAACTGACCAGGCTTTGATTGAGTTCGTCTTCCTCTTGAGCCAACTGTTTAAATTCGGTAAACAAAGCCTTATTTGGAGAGACATAAACGTGACCGTAATAACCATCAACAATAATAGCTCTACGCGACACATACTCAAGCTTTAGCCCTCGGACTCCCATGACTGTTGGGACGCCTAACGCCCGCGCCAAAATTGCAACATGCGAATTATTCGATCCCTTTGCCGATACTATCCCTGCTAATTGCCCCTCAGGAACTTCAGCTAAAGCTGCAGCAGTAACTTCTTCGCCCACCAATATCGTTCGTTTGGGATAAGATACTTCATCACTTTGCGACCATTGTAATTGGGCAAGAACTCTCCTGCCCAAATCCCGGAAATCACTGGCGCGTTCCCGCAAATAATCATCTTCCATGCTCTCAAATTGGGACACGTGTTTTTTAATAACTGTAGCTAGCGCGGCTTGAGCACTTATTTTCTCATCCCGAATGACATGTTCGACTTCAGCGCCTAAACTGTCCTTATCAAGAATACGCAAATACACATCGAATAATGCATGTTCTTCTTCTGCAACAGTTGATTTCATCCGCTTGCTTAAACGACGCATGTCCTCTCGGGCAGATTCCAGTGCTTCATAAAAAATATCGAGTTCATGCGTTACGTCTTCAATCGGATTGCGCGGAACGGCATCAATATCCGATAAAGGATATACAACTACAGCGGTACCAATACCAATCCCCGGAACACTGCCAATACCGGGCAAAGTAGTCTGGACTGCATCAACTTTCGCTTCACCCAAAGCCTTGGGCTGGGTAAGCTCCGCTAATTCACCTGTAGCCTCAGCATGGGCAATAATGCCCCCTAACTGCGCGGCCAAAGTGATTAGAAAGGACTCTTCAGCATCATCGAATGCACGTTGCTCTACTTGCTGAACAATAAGAACACCAAAAAGCTTACGATGCTGGATTATTGGAACACCCAAAAAAGCATTCAAATGCTCTTCCCCAACCAGGGGATTATGATAAAAATCGGGATGAGAAGGCGCGTCTTTTAAATTGATCGGCTCTTCCCTTCTGCCAATCAAACCCACAAGTCCACTATCCAGAGCAACTCGAACCCGAAATTCCGCTTGTTTATTTAAGCCTTCAGTAGCAATCAAAACATATTCCGCATGTTTATGATCAATCAGATAAACAGATACTGCTTCGGCATTAATGGCCCGATGAATATGCTGCACTAATATACCAAGAGCCTCGGTCAGATGATTAGCAGCAGTTACATCCTGAACTATTCGTTTAAGTACTTTTAGCATCTAGGGTCTATGATTACCTCGTTTCCGTTTCATGCCATATGGGGTTCGGCGATTTTTTAATAAAGGCTCCAATTCTTTCAAGGCTTGCATATATACTTGCCTTTTAAAAAAAATAACCTGCTCTTCGGGTGCATGAAAATCAATCCAGCGCCAACTGTCAAATTCCGGAGAATCACTTAAATCCAGCCGAACTTTTTGCTCACTGGATAAAAGCCTTAATAAATACCATTTCTGTTTCTGCCCGATGACTAGGGGCTCACTACCGTGCCTTAAATATTGTTTGGGCAGGCGGTATTTAAGCCAACGCTTGGTAGCACCAATGACTTCTACATCTGCCTTGTCCAAACCCACTTCTTCATGTAGCTCGCGATACATCGCTTCCAAAGAGCTTTCCCCGGTTGCTAATCCACCTTGAGGAAACTGCCAGGCATCATGACCACTTCTTCTACCCCAAAAAACTCTATCGGATCCGTTGACCAGGATAATTCCTACGTTCAACCGATAACCCGCACGATCAATCACCATGATGTCACTGCTTATAAACCGTTAATATCTCGATTTTTCCACAAAGTGCAAGACCTTGGCAATTAAATCTGTAAAATAAATGTTATTCGTCCCGATAGGGTTCACAATCGTTGAATTCATTTACGCAGAAATAATAGGCATTATAACCGAAAGGAGGATGTTTTAGCATTACTATCACCCCAAAGCACTATATAATTCATATTAAAAATCAACTGACATGAAACTAATGAAAAAACGCATTTTGATTCTCAATACCGGTGGCACGATTAGTAGTATTAAAACTACCCGAGGTTATGAGCCGGCACCTGGATATGTTGCGACCGCTCTGGGGCAGATTCCTGCCCTGAAACATGAAGATATGCCGCAATACGTCATCAAGGAATACCAACCGCTACTCGACTCGTCCAATATGACAGTTACGGAGTGGAATCGTATAGCGCAAGATATTGCGGACGCATACTCGAACTTTGATGGTTTTGTCATTTTTCACGGCACAGATACCATGGCTTATACCGCATCGGCCTTATCTTTCATGTTGGAACATCTGGGAAAGCCAGTAATTGTTACAGGCTCTCAAATTCCGCTTTCAGAGGTACGCAATGATGCCATAGATAATGTGATCACGTCCTTGTGGCTTTGCGCTCATCAGCCAATCAATGAAGTATGCATCTACTTTAATCAGCAGTTACTACGTGGTAACCGAACCCAAAAAGTAAGTGCCCAGCGTTTTAACGCCTTTGATTCCCCCAATTATCCGCATTTGGCATCAATTGGAATACATATTCAATTGCATCAGCACTTACTATTAAAACCGGCGACCCAACCCTTTAATTTACAAAAAATCAGGCCTCAGTTCATTGCGAATTTCCGTCTTTTTCCAGGCTTTGCGTCAGATGTACTGGCATATATTTTGGACCAGCCCATCCGCGGATTAATCCTTGAAACTTACGGCGCGGGTAATGCACAAAATAATGATCCTCAATTTCTCGAATTACTTAAAGAAGCATGTAATCGAGGAGTAATTATCATTAACTGCACCCAATGCCAACAAGGTCGTGTCGAAATGAACCAATATGCGACGGGTCACACCTTAAAAAAAGCAGGGCTAATCAGTGGTCATGACATGACCCCTGAAGCCGCACATTGCAAATTGCTGTATTTGTTGAGTAAAAATCTTGATACAAAGAATGTAAAAAAATTGCTTGAGATGGACTTAAGAGGTGAGCTGAACAATTAAATTTACATTTAAATTAGATCACCACATGATTTCCTCATCGTCCAATTCACTTCATATTTAAATAACTGGCTTGTTCTGGGTATATTTGTTCTATTTCCTCTAACGCTTTATTCATAGACTCTCTCAAGCGGCCTCTGCTGGGTTTAATGGATAGGGCTTTCAATCTAACTGGAGGAACAAAGGCAACCTCGGGAATTGGACTTATTGGGATAAAACTCGTGTATTTAGCATCATTGCAAATATCAGTATTACCTCTTTGAATCGATTCAATGGCATTCACAACGGATTTCTTGCGTTGATCTTCAAACCCTTCTTTAATTGAATCCAGTGTGCGCTTACAGGATAAAAGATGAGTAATTAAACATTCTTCCTTGTTGTCCCTAATATCTACTGGTGTTGACAACCGGGTAATCACCAAAGCTTTATCTATAAAATTTTCAGTTTCTGGAAAAAAAATATTTTCTCCAAAATAAAAAGCTGCGTGTTTGCAAAAAATATTAAATACGTCTTCATCATCAGGGATATCAATCAGATTGAATGCCAAACTATTAAGAGCATTATATAATCTATCCAGTTTGGAATTAATGTCGATCAAAGTGTCATTTAAATGACCTCGAGTCTGGGGAGGAGACGCTTGCTTACGAATCTTTTCTACTTCTGTGTCAATCTCACTTATGGTTTTTCGTAAAATAGCAAGATTAATTGAATCTTCACCATCACCATTTAAGTCCTCAATTATTCTTCGCAGTTTAAGGGTTAAATCTCTTTGTTTTCCGGAAAGCACAGTATCACGAAAAACACTAAACAACCCCTGATTTTTTCCACTGGCTTCCTCCATCGACCTATCGAGAACTTTAATGATAAGTATTTTTGCTACTTTAACAAAAATGGTCATTGCTTCACTCCTTTTACTGCAATTTTATAATATAGGTATTTACATCATTCATAACATTGGGGCAGACTGTCTAATTCAACGCCTATTATGTTATTACCTAGGAAATCATAAATCTCATGAATTTACAAATTATTATTTTAGCTGCAGGCCAAGGCAAGCGCATGTACTCCGATACCCCTAAAGTTCTGCATCAATTAGCTGGAAAATCCATGTTACTTCGCGTCATCGAAACGGCGCAAGAGCTTAATCCCCAAGGCATACATATTATTTATGGCCATAATGGAGAGCAAATTAAACAGTCGATTCCAGATATCCCGGTCAATTGGGTATATCAGGCAGAGCAGCTTGGCACCGGTCATGCGGTGATGCAAGCGTTACCCTATATTACACCTGACGCGCAAGTGCTTATTTTATCGGCTGATGTACCCTTGATTCAAACACAAACATTACAGGCGTTAATCGAATGCAATAAGACAGAAACACAGTATCGTGGATTAGCGCTACTGGTCGCCCGATTACCCGACCCCCATGGCCTGGGACGTATTATCCGTAACGATCAAGGTATTATTTCTGCCATTGTAGAAGAAAAAGATGCAACGGAGCAAGAGCGAAAAATAAATGAAATTTACAGCGGTATTTGCTGCACCAAGGGTGCGAATCTTGCCGAATGGTTACCGCTACTTAAGAATCAAAACGCCCAAGGTGAATATTATTTAACCGAAATTATAGCCCTGGCTACTCAAAATGGCATCCCTATAACTTCTCTTAATGTTGAAAATCCAATGGAAATCCAGGGGGTTAACAATCGCTTGCAATTGCAACAGCTTGAACGAATCTGGCAGCACCGAATGGCGGAACAATTTTTAACTCAAGGCGTGATGCTTGCTGATGCCCATCGTTTTGATGTGCGTGGTGAATTAGTGTGTGGCAAGGATGTATTTATTGATATTAATTGTGTATTTACTGGAAGAGTAGTAATCGGTGATGGATGCCATATCGGACCTAATTGTACCTTGACCAACGTGGAATTGGGTGCCCATTCAGTGATTCATGCAAATAGTGTTTTGGATGGCTGTGACATTGATACACACTGTCATATAGGACCTTTTGCTCGGCTCAGAACAGGAACCAGACTCGCGGCCCACTGTAAAATAGGAAATTTTGTAGAAACCAAAAAAGCTACTTTTGGCGAAGGAACTAAAGCCAGCCATCTCAGTTATCTTGGGGATGTGAATTTAGGAAGAAAAGTTAACATTGGCGCGGGTACTATTACGTGTAATTATGATGGCGCCAACAAACATCAAACCACTATAGGGGATAACGCATTTATTGGTTCCGATACGCAATTGGTAGCACCTGTTACCATTGGGGCTAATGCTACCATCGGAGCCGGAAGTACTATTCGCAGGAATGTGCCCGCTGATGAGTTAACGCTCACCGAATCAAAACAAACCACTTATTACGGATGGAAAAGACCAGTCAAGATTGAGAAATAATGGTAATCGCGCCTGTGGAGAATAATGACGCCACTTTTTTATTGTTCACAGGCAAAAGCTAATAAATAGTTTTTTTCCAGAAGTTTGCACAACCATATAACGAGGGGCAATGCGATTAAAGTGGTGACTAATTTATATTGCCAAACATTGGTAGCCAAAGTCACTATTTGCTCATAGGGATAGATTCCACCGAAAAGAAGGCTGTAATCAACCAGACATAATAACGAGCTGGCACACATATTCGCTATAAGTATACGTAATGGACGCTGCATGCGCCATTTAGAATGCTGAAAATAATGGAGCAACAAGGTATTACTTAAAAATGCAATCAACAGAGATAAAGAGGCTGCTGGTAGTCTTTGCGGCATTATGTAATTGTAAAAAGGATTTAAATTAAAAAATGGAGGAGAGGGAAAAGCCACAATTCCCATTAAAAAGGCATCAAAAATAAACTGTGCCGCAATTAAGACAAGGGTAAATTTTATCCCTGCCTGATACCCCCAGACTTCAGCAATAATGGTGCTTATAACCATAGTCACTGGAAAAAAAATGCAACTCGCAGAAAGAATACTGTCTCGACCTAACGCCACAATGCGATACTCACAAGCCAAACACATCAGCATGACGGCTACAGCGAAACAAACCAGATAATGATATATAGTGAAGCCCGTTTCCTTCGCAGAAAACGTCGGCGAAACTCCTTGAGGCTCTCCAAGCAAAAAAGATAAATAACTCACACCAAAAACTAATAATAAAAGGGATGCTATCATCAGTGAATCAATAAAAATTTGCTTGAAACTGTGCGCATGAGGACCTGAGAAGAGCAGATAAAAATCAATACAAAAAAAACATAATCCACCGCAGACAGCAAAAAGGACACATTGGCGGGGAGAGTGCAGAATGTATAGGGATTTGGAGCAGAATAATAAATGAGGAAGATAAAAACTTAAAGCAAACGAAATAGTAGTCGCAAAGAACTTCTTGGGTATATCTTCAAAAATGATTTGATATACCGGATTATCATGCATGTATTCCGCAGCGGGTAAATTAACGAGAACATACACGCCAATACAAAATAAATATAAAGTAATTAAGGCAATATTAAGAATGTGACGCTGTTCTTTAAGGCCGCAATTCCTTAAGACTAATAGATAAATACCTGCGATTAAAGGACAGAGAAGACTACTTACTGCGAACACCATCCCGCCCAGAAGTATAATTTTAAATGAAACGTTGATTAACAGTATCAGGCAGGTAATCATACTTACCGAGAGAAATAAAAATCCGGAAGAAATTTGGGATTGAGAAGGTGTTAAATGGTTCATCGTGCAAGCATTTTCATAGTATAACAACGGATCCTGGATTAAAGATCTATACTAGCTGTAACAGCTCTACAGCATCTGCGTGTAATTAGCGCTATGCAATAGTTTAAATTATAAACTTTAGAGTTAGCACAATGTTTTTTTATTAAGCAAATCAGGGCTTAAATATAACACCATTGCCTCAACCATAGCAAGGTTTGTAACCCTCTATTAGGACTTATTAAAACTCGTTCCTTTTTGGGAACGAGCAGCTCAGGCGAATTAATGAGGCATTTCTCGGGTTCTATGTGACAATAATAGCTTCACGTTCTCTCCATCTATTGTTGCTGGATTCGCCGATAATTTTCCTTAGCAAACATTGGTTCTTTATTCTCAAATTCGTCAATAGGCACAACCGAAGAGCGTTTATTATTATAAAAGCCGATAGGTATCCTTTTTGTCACCTTTGGAGCAAGCTTGGCAATACTCAAAACCTCAACAGGGGCTCGCACCTCTGACTCTGAATTAGAAGGAGTCTCATCTCCGTTTAATGCAATTTCCTTACCTGTACGCCCTAAAGGCAGGTTAAGTTTTGGAACATTATGCCTTTCAAACCATCTTTTAAGAGTCTCTGCCAAATCCCAAAAGTCCTCTTCTTTACTAAAAATCAACGCAACTTTTATTAGACCGGGAGGAACATCAAATTTCCAGCTCAAAGTAGAAGTAGTTACGGTATCCGAGGCTGATGCGGCTTTTTTGGCAAGATGATAGCTGCCCACCGCACAGACAATTTTCATAATATAAATAACCTCTTTTGAAAATCCAGACCAATAGCGTGACATCACCGGATCGTTTAAAAAATTTCGTTTACTTTGCAGCGCCGAAGGAGCAACCCAAGGCAATAATGTGTTACGGGCTTGAGCAAAAAAACCAGGTTTGGAATTATTATTAATCTTCTCCAAATCACTATTTAAAATTCGGTTCAATCCTCGCAAAAAAGTTGACAGGGGTAGGAATGGCTCGGCACCGGCAGGTAGTTTAAAATCAATAGGTGCTCTTTTTATAACTCCTGCAACGAGTATATTTCCATATACCCGCATTACATACTCAAAGATTCGGTGAGGATCTATATAAAAAGTGGCGTCTTTGGGCTCCACCAGGGGAATTTTCATATGAGCCCCTATATTAACAAAATATAACAACAACATATGTCGCAACGCACGGTGAAACAGATATGGAGGGATACCAATAGTTGATTCTAAAAGAGAATCTATAATCCGTGATGCAGCCCAATAGGTGAGACCAAAAGACAACACCGATTCCTGCATTAAATTTTTATGTGCTGAACAACGTTCGGGAGTGGCCCACGCACTAATAAATTTTCCTGCTACTACTATTTCAATTAAAGAGGAAAGCACCTCTCCGCCAACTAATTTACTCACCATTATTAATACTTCATTAGCTGACATGACCACGGGATCAATTAACAGCCCCTTTAATCTTATCTCAGTGCTGCATTGCTTTCCTTCGCATAAAGTAACCGGGAAGGGTTTTTTTACATTAAACGCACCAGGTGCTGCTGTATCTATAATAAAAGTGCGAACTAAGACCTGAGCCCCCTGGCGCCAGGTAATTGCTCGTACCCCATAATTGACCAGGGTTAAACCTGATAAGAAGAATGAATAGGGAGTGAGCCAATCATCTTGCTCATGCCCCTGCTGTAAGGTCTGTAAATTATTATTAAGATAATTAAGTGCCATAATAGGCACTACATCATGACCAATAGTATAGGCCATTGCACCTACTGCTTTTTTTGCATATTCATTAGTGAATAATGCAGGTATAGCCGTACGTAACGCTAAACCCTGCTCTAAAGTCTGGAACAGAATATTGAAAGTGAAGGTAACCGATCGAGTCACCAGAGGTATTACAGAGGATGAGTGCCCCCAAACCCATTTACCTGTTTCACTAACCTTAACATGCACACTATTAAATCCATTTGTTACAGATGTCCACCAACTCATCAAGCTCTCCCTGCTCACAGCGAGATTTTATTCTATGAGTATTGCCTTAAAATTACCAGAGGTGAATATGTCTTTTATTATCCGCGGTTATTAAGGCCATATTAGTCAGATGTTATCGGTCAGTTTCCGTGTTAAACGGTAGATTTTTATTTTTAAAGTCGCATAAATCCACAATCAGACAGCTACTGCAATGTGGCTTACGTGCCGTACAGACATAACGACCATGCAGAATTAACCAGTGATGTGCATCATGGAGAAACTCGGTGGGTATATTTTTCAACAGCCCCAGCTCAACTGCTAAAGGAGTGGCACCCTTGGCAATACCTGTACGATTAGCCACCCTGAAAATATGAGTATCAACCGCCATTGTGGGTTGACCAAAGACTGTATTCAATACCACATTAGCAGTTTTACGGCCCACTCCGGGTAACTGTTCCAGTGCTTCGCGAGAAGCGGGAACCTCCCCTTGATAGAGAGTGAGTAACAAGTCGCAGGTTTTGATAATATTTTGTGCTTTCGTATTATATAGACCAATTGACTTAACCAGGTCTTTTAAATGCTCAAGACCTAAATCACGAATACTTTGAGCGGTGTTTGCGATGGGAAATAATTTTGCGGTGGCTTTATTGACGCTGGCATCCGTAGCCTGCGCTGATAAAATTACCGCAATTAATAGTTCGAACGGAGTGCTGTAAATTAATTCGGTGGTAGGATGAGGATTTTGGGCACGAAATCGGGCAAAAATCTCATAACGCTTTTGTTTATTCATCCTGTTTTTTTTGCCTGAACCCGAGCTAAAGCCATTTGGATATAATCCTGTTTTGCTTTAACATCCTGATTATCGTTACTGGTGCGCATCACTAACTGTTTTTGCTGCCGATAATTTTGCTGCTTTTCATGCTCGTCGCGCAAGGCACGAGTTTTTTTAGCAGAATAACGCTGGCGCGCCAGATCTTTATCGTATTCCGGTGCTGATAAATCCACCATTTCAATGCAATCCACCGGACAGGGTGCCACACATAAGCCACAGCCGGTACACTCATGGCTGATTACTGCATGCATTAACTTACCACTGCCAATTATGGCATCAACAGGACACGCCTTAATGCATTTGGTACACCCAATACATTCGGATTCGCGAATAACCGCAACCGAAGGGGCACGGGTACTTTCCTTTACCAAATCCAGATAAGGGGTCGTCTCAATTCCAAGTAAGTTACCTAGTGCATTTAGGGTGGCTATCCCCCCAGGAGGACATTTATCGATGGTAGTTGTGCCCTGTGCCAAAGCTTCGGCATAAGGCAAACATCCTGAAAAACTACATTCCCCACACTGAGTTTGGGGTAATAAGGCATCTATTTGTTTTACTAAGCTCATTACTTCACCTTCATACCCGGCTGCGCTCCCTCATCCGGTTGTAACAGGTAAATTCCCTTACCGTCACCTGCTGCTAAAACCATTCCTTCAGACACACCAAAACGCATGGTTCGTGGTGCAAGATTTGCCACCATAATGGTTAAGCGACCAATTAATTCATCCGGCGTATAAGCGCTCTTGATACCCGCAAATACTTGTTTCTTACGGTCGCCCAAATCCAGAGTTAAACGTAACAGTTTGTCAGCACCCTCAACAGGCTCTGCGGCAATAATTTTTGCAATGCGTAAATCTACTTTAGAAAAATCATCAATACTTATGGTGTTCTCTTCAGTCACTGCTTTTTCCTGGGCGGGTACACTCATTCCCGTTTCCTTATTTTGAGCAAACATGGCTTCAATTTTTTCCTTCTCAACCCGCACCATTAGCGGCTGGAATGAATTAATTTTATGATCAAGTAACGGTGTGTCGATTGAATTCCATGATAAAGGGTCACAATTTAAAAATTCCTCAGCTGCCTGTGCCATCCTGGGTACAATCGGCTTCAAATAGGTCATTAAAATCCGAAACAGATTGATACCCATGGTGCAGATAGCCTGTACTTTCGGTAAGCTATTCTCGTCTTTAGCGAGAACCCAGGGTTTATTGGTATCAATATATTGGTTCACCCTATCGGCACATTCCATAATTTGGCGTACCGCACGTGCATAATCACGGGCAATCAAGGCTTCAATAATGACTTCACGTGATTCGATAAGCTCAGCATATAATTGTGGTTCACATAAAGTGTCACTCAACTGATTATCAAATCGCTTGTTAATAAAGCCGGCACAGCGACTGGCAATATTAACCACTTTACCGACTAAATCAGCATTGACCCGATTTGTAAAATCATCAAAATTTAAATCCAGATCATCAACCCGGCCGTTTAATTTGGCTGCAAAATAATAACGCAAATATTCTGGATTCAGGTGATTAAGATAGGTCCGAGCCTCCAGAAAAGTCCCTCTGGATTTGGACATCTTCTGCCCATCAACGGTTAAAAACCCATGGGTAAATACAGCCGTCGGTAGTCGATGACCGCTGGCTGCTAACATGGCAGGCCAGAATAGGGCATGAAAATAGACTATATCTTTACCTACAAAATGATACAGTTCCGTGGTTGACTCTTTCTTCCAGAACTCATCAAAGGATACCCCATGTTCGTTGCAATATTTTTTAAAGCTGGCCATGTAACCGATTGGTGCATCCAGCCACACATAAAAGTATTTATCTGTGGTTCCGGGAATAGGGAAGCCAAAATAAGGGGCGTCACGGGAAATATCCCATTTTTTTAAACCCGCAGCAAACCATTCATTGAGTTTATTCGCCACTTCGCTTTGCAAATGACCATTTGCCGTCCACTCTTTTAACAACTGCTCGTAGCGAGGCAAATCAAAGAAATAATGCTCCGAATCTTTCTCTATGGGTTTCGCTCCAGAAATCGCCGAAACCGCATCAATCAGATCGGTGGGCGCATAAGTGGCGCCGCATGATTCGCAATTATCACCATATTGATCCGTCGCACCACATTTAGGACAGGTGCCTTTAACATATCGATCGGGTAAAAACATTTGCTTTAATGGATCAAAAGCCTGACGAATGGTTTTTTTTACAATGGTACCTGCTGCCTGTAATTGTTCATAAATAGCCGACGCGAGCGCCTGATTTTCAGGAGAATGGGTGGTGTGATAACAATCATAATCAATGGCAAAAGCCGCGAAATCCTGCTCATGGCTCAATTTAATTTCTGCCGTCAACTCTTCAGGGGTAATCCCCAGTTGTTCCGCTTTTAGCATGATCGGCGTGCCATGCGCATCATCGCCACAAACACTAATACATTGGATACCCAGCATTTTATGAGTGCGTACCCAAATGTCAGTTTGAATGTGTTCTACCAAATGCCCAAGATGTAAATGCCCATTAGCATAGGGGAGAGCGCTAGTTACCAGCATTTTACGTTCTGTAACCATGAAATTCACTCAGCTTGAAAAAGGGGGTAATTATAACGTAAAGATGGAAGAAATGCTGCAATAATGATTATGGATGGATTGGATTTAAAAATGATTTCTAAAAAAAACGCGGCCTAAGCCGCGTTAAACAATTAAATTTACGAATTACTTGGAGAAGTGCCCGTGGGTACTTCAGGATTACTGGTTACTGGAGGAACCATTGTTGCATTTATATACAAACCGTGGCCTTTTGTTGTACTTATAATTTCAGGCTTAGAATTTTCATCAGGTTTAAAATCTGAACGAGGTGGAATGTTAACATTAGTTTGAGTAACACCAATACCTAAATCTTCAGAGCTACTTTCCTCTTCCTCATTCAATAATGATTGATCGGTGGATAAAGAACTGCCAGTAAAGAATTTTTTGGCACCCTTCACAAAATTAGTAATTGAAGCTGCAGTATAAACGGCAACACTTGTAGCAAGTGCAGTTAACCCAGCCACAGCACCAACTTGGGCAAAAAATCCTGTACCTACAACAGAGGCAATGGATACGCCTAAAATAGTGAAGTTAACGATAGCAGCCAGAGCAACAGGCCATAAAACTACTAATGCAGTAATTGCAATAGCAGCAGCCAAAGATGCCCAGAATGCAATACTTATTGCTCTTTGATGCTTGTTTACTAAACGAGCTAATTGATTCATCCCTGCATTGAGCCGGTTTAAAATGAAGGGAAATATGCCTTCAAACTTATTACTTTTTGCTTTTTGACTGTCAAGAAAAGAATCATCCAACAAATTTTCACTATGAGGGTTAAACGGCTTAGGCTCAGTCAAAAAACCGCCGAATAAAAGGCTTGAAGTAAATTTGGCAGCTTTACCTGGAAATCTAAAAATTGTATCTAAAATCATTTTTGTGTTACTCCTAGTTATACGTCGGCCGGAATTGTAACAACTAATGAATCATACATGAAACAAAAATGCGCAGTATGTTGTAACAAAAGCGTAAATTATACTGATTTTAAAGATTTTTTTTTAACAAGATGAGCCAAAAGGCGGCAATAGCTGTGAAATTTCTGACATTAATACGTTAGTAAAACAATAACTTTTTTTAATAACACAGGCGATTTTTCGTCTTTCTTTTTACCAGATATTCGCGCACCCTATAGTACTGCGATTTATTACGCCAGCTAAGAAAATCCCTGTATTACGACTTCGTCTAATACAGGCTACAAATTATAAAAACATCTATCGTAGCCCGTAATAGACGAAGTCGTATTACGGGGAATATAAAGTTTAAAAGAATGAAGTGAATTATGGTCTGGCTTTATAGGATGTATTATCTTAATTTAAAACTCTAAAGCATATTTTGCATCTCTAAATCACCTATTGTATAACGTTGGATCAACAACTCCGGCTGCAATAAAACCCTTCTTTCTAAAAGTACAACTATCACATTGACCACAAGCCTCCCCAGTATCACTCGCTTGATAACAGGATATAGTCATACCGTAATCCACGCCTAAATCAATGCCTAAAGCAATAGTTTGCGCTTTGCTTAGATGTTGTAACGGTGTATGAATTGTAAACAAATCGCCTTCTACTCCGGCTTTTGTCGCCAGGTTTGCAACCGCCTGGAACCCTGTGAAAAATTCAGGCCGACAATCAGGATAGTGTGAATAATCAATAGAACTCGCTCCAATAAACAAATCGCGCGCACCTATGGATTCTGCATAGCCCAAAGCCATGGATAAAAAAATCAGATTACGAGCAGGCACGTACGTTACCGGGATAGCTTCACCAGCATAAAAATCCGGAACCTCTACAGTTGTATCGGTTAAAGCGGAGCCTGCAAACAATTGGGTATCAAGACTTACAATTTTATGATCCATAACGCAAAGCTCTTTGGCGATGCGTGAAGCAGCAGTTAATTCAATTGAATGCCTTTGCCCGTAAGCAAAGCTTATGGCGTAACAGGAAAATCCTTTTTGCTTGGCTAATGCAAGACAAGTGGTTGAATCTAATCCACCGGATAATAATACAACAGCTTTTTTCATTAAATCGTAACCTCATAATATTAAATATTTTTATATAAAATATCGGACTGTCCTCCCCGCTCAGTGGAACCCCTCATAATTTAATGTGCTTTTATCATGCATAATGTATTTTTTGTCATCTCAACGCAGGTGGGGAACCATCCAAATATTTAGCAAAATGCCACTTTATTGGATAGATCCCCGCCTGCGCGGGGAAGACAATTTATTAATACAACTTTATGTACATTAAAATCATTGTCATCCCCACGCAGGTGGGGAACCATCCGACTATTTAGCAAATATGCCACTTTATTGGATAGATCCTCGCCTGCGCGGGGAAAACAATTAATTAATTTGTACCATTATTTTACATTAAAAATTATGAGAGATAACCAAGCGCAGTGAAGACAACTTATTAATTTATAATGTTATTGAACATAAAAATTATATGAAATCACAGCTCGCTCGGGGGAGCCATTTATGCCTTTGCATACCTTTACTTAACTGCGTAAACCCAAAAATATACACACCGGTAGAGCCTTTTAACGTAAATAAACCGATATTTCCAGTAATATTAAGCAAATTTTAGTATCAATAGTGTAAATCCATATCTGAACAGCTTGTTTTCAAAATTAGTGCTATGTTATAAAAAAGAACATGTTTATTTTTTTTACAACGGTTAATCACCAAACACATAATCTTGAGGTGACATTATGGCAGGGGACACTAGTAGCGGAATGATGCAACCATTCTTCGACGTTCTATTTAACGAGAAACAATTCGACGCTAACAAACTGCCAGAAACAATAAAGAACCGCAATGTCCGCACCCCTCTGAATTTTTATTTAAATAAATTGGATGAAACCCAATCCGTCTTGTTTAAATATATGAATCCGGAACAACAGAAACAAACAAAACATGATTTGCAAATGACTGAAATGCTATTAATCAGTCAGAAAAGATTCGAACTCACCCATCAAAAAAATGAAAATCAAACGGATTACGATAAAAAAATTAAGAGATGTCAGGATTTACTTACCAAGCTCGAAAACCCGCATGCCCAAATAAATCCAGAACAAGCTGAAGAACAAAAACCAATTCCATCAGAAAAACCCACTAACCCTTCCCCGGTTGCCTATTTAGGAATAACGCTGGGAAATGAATTAGCCAAAAAAATGGTTGAATTTATCGATTTACCAAAAACCAGATCCATTATCGATACCATGCGTGTGTTTAATGAGAAAAGACTTTACTGGGTCTGGGCCTCCAGCTTTATTAAGACCATGCTGGACCTGTTACCTCCTGATTTTTTAAACACAGATCAAGGAAAACAGACCATAAGAACACCCGACCCCTATACAGGCACCTTAAGCTGGGCATTATACTATTTTCGTTTTTCCCTCAATCTGGGTTTACTGTTAAAACACACTATAGCTGGTCCCTGGATGGCCAAAGAAGACAGGACGGAGTTCAATACTCCCATGTTAGAACGATTTAAAACGCAATGGGCACAAAGAAAATTTACTCTGCTCAATGATTCCCTCTGGGCCACGGCCAACTTGGTATGTTTTTTTTGGCTTACTGGAAAGGGGACGATGGGAACCTTGGGAGACGCCCTGACTTTAGGATTATTACTCTTTGATACGAGTATGGCCATTTGGGATTTTGAAGAACAAAGAACTGCTTTTAATGCGGAAATGGAAGATTTCAAAAATGCTATTGAAAATCTTGATAAGCTAATAAAAGCCAGTGATGAATCCACTGCTAAAAAGCTTTTAATACAACAAAATTCCTTGAAACAAGCACAAGAACAATGCCAGAGACAATGGGATATGGATAAGTTAAGTTTGATAAACAACATGGCTTATGCAATCGGATTGGTGATCGCATTCGCCTTATTAGCGACACCATTCATGCCCATTCCTGCGCAGGCATTGGCTGCAATAAACCTTGCCGGTGGTATTTTATGTTTTGCCTTGGGCGTAGTATATAACGCGATAAAAGGAGGTTTAGAAATCTATAAAGAACATGCCTCCGCCAAAGACATCGTGAGAAGCTATAAAGAAAAAAGAAGTGCATTTCGAGAAACACCAGATTGGGACGACAACACGAAAAAACTCCTGTACCTGGAAATGAAACAGCTAGAAGCTAAAACCGATTTTCAGCATGAAATGGTGGTTTATAAAACCATGCATCTTATCAGAACGATAATAGTAGAATCCTTTATCCCCGCCATAATCATGGTCAATCTGATTTTCCTTCCAGTGGGCATAGGAATAGCCGTTGTGGCTGCCGCCATAGGTATAGCCATAGCCTCTAGTAAGCTTATTGATTCGGTTTTTAAACCTGAGGATTTAAAAGAGTTGGAGCCATTAAAAGAGCAAGATTATATGCAGTTCCAAAAGGATATAGCTCTTAAGCCCGCAGTTGAAAGACCGTCTAGGGGAAGGAGTATTTTCTTGGGCGTTAATAAGCCTGATACCGATAGTGATAACGAGTCGCTCATTCCAATTAAAGCACACTGATGGGTAGATGATAAACGCTTTTAGTTCTAACTGGCGGCTTGCTCATTAGCCGTCAACCTTTTATATTACTTCAATATTTTTTGATACGACTCATAACATCCGTACAAACCCCTATCCCCATAATACGACTTCGTCTATTACGGGCAAAATATGAAATTAAAAATCGCAGCCCGTAATAGACGAAGTCGTATTACGGGAATTCATCATATGTTTAATCATACGTAAAATCAAAAATAAGAGCACGATTAAATTTCATTTTACTCCCCCAAGGCTGCTAAAAAAGTGTATAATTGCTCTTTTTGTTAAACAATTATTGGTCAGCCATGAATCTTGAAAAATTATATGATGTCATTGTGGTCGGAGGCGGTCATGCGGGTACCGAGGCCGCTTTAGCAGCAGCACGTATGGGCTCTCAAACTTTATTACTCACCCACAATATGGACTTACTGGGTCAGATGTCTTGTAACCCAGCTATTGGTGGAATTGGCAAAGGACACCTAGTAAAAGAAATTGATGCCCTGGACGGCGCGATGGCAAAAGCTGCGGATAAGGCCGGTATTCAGTTTCGAATTCTTAACGCGTCAAAAGGCCCCGCGGTTCGTGCTACACGTGCCCAGGCTGACAGAGTACTTTACCGCCAAGCGATTAGAGAACAATTACAATCACAAGAGAATCTTGATATTTTTCAACAGGCTGTGGATGACCTGGTCATTGAACAAGGTAAAGTCACCGGTGTAGTCACCCAAATGGGTTTCACTTTACGAGCCCGCGCTGTGGTCGTCACGGTAGGTACCTTTCTGGGAGGTAAAATCCATGTGGGTATGAGCCAATATGCAGGAGGACGAGCAGGTGATCCCCCGGCTATTGCTTTGGCCAACAGTTTACGTGACCTGGACTTGCCCGTAGGTCGTTTAAAAACAGGCACCCCCCCTCGTATTGACAGACGCAGCCTGGATTACAGTCAAATGACCATCCAGCCAGGCGATACACCCTTACCGGTTTTTTCCTACCTTGGCCATGTTACTGATCACCCACAGCAGGTGGCCTGTCATATTACCCATACTACTGAGGCAACACATGACATTATTCGCAATAATTTACACCAGTCACCGATGTATGCAGGTGTTATTGAAGGTGTTGGGCCTCGTTATTGTCCCTCAATTGAAGATAAGGTAGTTCGTTTCGCTGATAAACTATCCCATCAGATTTTTGTTGAACCCGAAGGCTTAACTACTGAAGAAATTTATCCCAATGGCATTTCGACCAGTTTGCCTTTTGATGTTCAAGTTCAATTTGTGCGCACGATAAAGGGTTTTGAAAAAGCCCATATAACCCGCCCCGGTTATGCTATTGAATACGATTATTTTGATCCGCGCGGTCTCACTGCTTTCTTACAAACTAAAGCCATTCCCAACCTGTTTTTTGCCGGCCAGATTAATGGGACTACTGGATATGAAGAGGCCGCAGCCCAGGGACTAATCGCAGGAATGAATGCCTCGTTACAGGTGCAGGAAAAAGAGATGTGGTCACCACGAAGGGATGAGGCTTATATAGGTGTATTGATCGATGATTTGATCACCTGTGGCACCCAAGAGCCCTATCGAATGTTCACCTCACGGGCAGAATATCGATTGCTGCTAAGAGAAGACAATGCAGATTTAAGATTGACCGCCAAGGGCAGAGAACTGGGATTGGTTGGCGATGAACGCTGGCAACGTTTCTCTATGAAACGTGATATGATTGAATCAACTCAAGCCATGCTGCATAACACCTGGGTTCGAGTCGGACATAATGAATCATTAAAAGAAATTCTGGAAAATCCCATGCAACACGATAATCGCGCTGCAGAGTTTTTAAAACGACCAGAGATTAATTATCAGCATTTGTTATTACTCAATGATCTGGAGTTACCAGAATTGCCTCAAGATGTAACCGAGCAGGTGGAAATTCAAAACAAATACGCAGGATATATTGAGCGTCAACAGCAAGATATCGAAAAATTACGCAAACATGAAAATACCGTGTTGCCTGAAAGCCTCGATTATCATCAAGTGACCGGATTATCCAGCGAAGTCATTCAAAAACTGGCTAAAATCAAACCGACATCACTGGCACAGGCTGGCCGTATTTCAGGAGTCACTCCCGCTGCCCTGTCTTTATTATTAGTCCATTTAAAAAAACAGCGAATTAGCGCATGAATGATCCAATAAACGTTAGAAAAATATTGGATGAGGGACTTGAGCAATTTAACCTGAATGCTTTGGGAGATGCTTTATTCACTTATTTATTACTTCTTAAAAAGTGGAATGGCGCTTATAATCTGACTGCAGTTCGCGATTTGGAATCTATGGTTAGCAAACATATTCTGGATAGTCTGGCAATTTTACCCTGGGTACAAGGAGAACGAATCCTTGATGTGGGAACCGGTGCAGGATTACCCGGAATTCCACTCGCCATAGCTTTGCCTGACACTCATTTTGTTTTATTAGACAGTAATGGTAAGAAAACACGCTTCCTCAATGAGGTGAAACGGCAACTTGACTTAAAAAATCTGGAAGTTGTACAATTTCGAGTCGAGAACTACCACCCGACTCAAGGTTTTGATACAGTAATAAGCCGAGCATTTAGTAGTCTTGAACAGATGATTCACTGGACGCAACATCTGATTAAGACCAATGGATTATGGCTCGCAATGAAAGGACGTTTACCTCATACTGAATAAGCAACGATAAATAATCAATACCGAGTGGAACCATATACATATGCAGGTAACGATGGCGAACGCAGTTGCAACCACATACACAATACAACCAAGGAATAATTATGGCGAAAGTCATAGCCATTGCCAATCAAAAAGGCGGCGTGGGCAAAACTACAACAACTATTAATTTGGCTGCCTCTTTGGCTATTAATCGCCAACAGGTTCTCTTAATCGATCTGGATCCCCAGGGAAATGCGACCATGGGCAGCGGGGTGGACAAAAATGAACTGGTTCATACCACTAACGATGTATTATTACGTGATTGTACGGCTGAGCAAGCGTGCCTTGCAACAGCTTGCGGCTATGATTTGATTCCCGGAAATGGGGATTTAACCGTGGCAGAAGTCAGTTTAATGGAACAAAATCATCGCGAAACCTTTTTATTTAAGGCATTGCAGCCTTTACAAAGTCGTTATGATTTTATTCTTATCGATTGCCCACCGGCATTGAACACCCTCACTATTAATGCGTTCGTCGCAGCCGATTCTGTTCTGATCCCGATGCAATGCGAATATTACGCATTGGAAGGACTGGCAGCTTTATTATCAACGATTGAACAGGTAAAATCATCCGTGAATCCTCGTCTCCATATTGAAGGAGTGCTGCGTACCATGTACGATGCGCGCAATCGATTATGTGCCGATGTTTCCAAACAATTATTAGAGCACTTTCCTGCTAAAGTGTATCGCACGGTAATACCACGCAATGTCAGACTGGCTGAAGCTCCAAGCCATGGATTGCCTGCCTTGCATTATGACAAAACATCTCCCGGTGCCGCAGCTTATATGGTGTTGGCTTCCGAAGTAATCAGTAAACAAACCATAGCAGGTTAATGTGGGGTAATTAATGACAGTAAAGCGCAGTGGTTTAGGACGTAATTTATCCGCCTTGTTAAGTCAATCAGGCACTACATTACTTAATGATAAACCGCAAACCGAACATTTGAAATTAGCCGTTAGCTGTTTGCAGCCCGGAATATATCAACCTCGCGGTGAAATGGAAGAGGCACCTCTGGCAGAACTTGCCCAATCCATTCAAAAGCAAGGCCTGTTACAACCGATATTAGTTCGTGAATTATCTCATGGCAGCTATGAAATTATCGCCGGAGAACGACGGTGGCGTGCGAGTCAACTTGCAGGACTTACAGAAGTTCCCGTAATTCTAAAACAGGTAGACGATGAAACCGCCATGGCCATGGCTTTGGTCGAAAACCTGCAACGTGAAGATCTCAATGCAATGGATCAGGCTCGAGCTATGTTTCGATTAACCAGTGAATTTGCGTTAACCCATCAACAGGTCGCTGATTTATTATGTAAATCCAGAACCGCTGTGAGTAATTTTCTTCGCTTACTCTCACTGTCCCCTGCGGTTAAAAAACTACTGGAACACGGTGATCTGGACATGGGTCATGCCCGTGCGTTATTGGTTTTGGATGAAGAACAACAAAATCAAGTGGCTCAGCTGATTATTGCCAAAAATTTATCAGTTCGTGAAACCGAAAAATTAGTAGAGCGTATCAAATCGGGCCATATGAGCCCTCCTTCTGCTGAAAAATCAAGTCCAGTATCTCAAGAAACATTAGCAAACCTTACTCAACACTTAAAAACGCAGGTTTCACTGAAAGCTGGTAAAGGAAATAAAGGCTCCCTCGTCATCCATTATGATAACAGGGAAATATTAGAAAAAATAATCTCGCAATTAATGAGCTAAGATTCGGTCAAAGCTATAAATACCAGCTAAGTATTCATGTTCTTATAGAGCCATAAGTTTGATTTTTTTATTCACTTTCATGATATAATTTAGCCAATTTATACAAAAGAGAACTGCATTGCCTCATTTAGTAACTGATATTAATATTTCTAAGGTGTCCCATCTGGAATACGAATTGATTCTGGATTGTTCCGAAGCAGAAGATGTGCATCAAATATTAAAAAGCTTGCAAGAATTAAACGACAGTTTCAATAAATTAATGTATGAGTCTTCAACTTTATCTGTCAGGATTACACTTCCCCCATCACAAGTATCCGAATTCTTTCTGAAGTTAATGCAATTAAAAATTCTTGATAATAAAGTAAACGGTCCATTTTTTTTGAAAAGAGTGGTTAAATTCTTAATAAATCACCCACAAATAGACCCGAAAATTTTCGGATATATGAATAATTTCTTAAGGTTTTATAATCAAACTAAGAATTCAATATCCCATGCCATCATCATGTCTAAACTTTTGTCCAGTGATGTTGGAATTTTACTTTTATTGCAATTAATAGATAACGGTTTTATTCTTTTTGATTCTAAATGTTCACGTATAATGCTAGACGAAGTTATAAACACAGCCGGCTTAGAACTAAGTTTAAATACCAATAGACATCATATAACAGAATTTATAACACCTAAAAAACTCATTGCTATGTCGGCAAGCAAATTAGAAAACGATACTGAAATTGACACTTTTTATACTTATTCTTTTATTGTTACATTTTTAAACAAGTATTTATTTAAAACTGAAGAAGCCAATAAAGAATTAATCAATAAGCAAGAAAATCATATTCTTGCCTTACTTGATGCAAATGATGTCGCTAAAGCCTCGCATTATTATACTATGGCTCAATTTACGGGTCTTTCTTATAATTCCGATAAGAGTTTCACTTTTTTCTCCACTATAACATCTGGTGACTTTGCTGCTCTTGAAAGAAAATATAAATTTATTTTGACACGTTATAAATTAAAAGATGCAAAGGATTTTTTTGCGTGCCGATATATTGCAGTTCTAGTGGTTAAGAAACTTTTTGAACGAAATTTTAATTGTAATGAGGATGAAATAACGAATTTAATAAATCAACAGTATAAACAAATTCCTAAAGTTAAAAGACATCATGATGAACGTACATTTTTAGAATATGCGCTTCATGGAGTAATTCAACTAGTCAGCATTATCGCACCCAGAATTGGTAAAATCACTCATTTAACTCCCTTTATTAATTTATCTAAAAAAGTTAAATCCATTCTTCGCATCAACTCAAGAATCCCCAATGAACTTGAAATTAAAAACGATCCAGCCATCGACTTAAAGAACTGTTATGTTGTCGTCCAAAAAGTTTCCCAAATAACCTCACAAGAAACATGTTATAAAACCACTCTAAATCAGATTGATCAACTATTTTCATCAGCACTAAAGCTCGCACCGTTCTTTAACTATTTAAATAATCAATTAGATAAAAAAATCAGTCACCTGCCTGATCTACCCTCCAGTTGCGTTGAAAATAAAATTAAACTGTTTGACATGAGTTTTCCTAATGGGGAAGGATTTTCCTGGTGGACTAAACTGCCGGCCGAACAGAAATCATTGCATCAAGCCCTGCATCTCATACTTCTAGACCTTGAGAACAAAGCGGGTTACAACTTACCTCTTCCTGACGGTACCGAAGGGGTTCCTCGTTTTTATGGTTTTATTCCATCCGAAAAGGTTTATACATTAATGACGAAGGAAAAACGTATATTCAAAGAAAGTTCTTATTTTTCTCCTGGTATTATTCACGGAGTTGATGCTCATCGGCTACAATTAGCAGCACTGAGATTTTTCATTGATAACAAAACAATTGCCCTGCCACCAGGTAAAAATACTCACGATTTAATAACATTTATATTAGATAATGAATTATGGCCAGACATTTTTGATTCTGTAAGCACTTTATTCATGTCCCCTTATTATCTAATGACCTATCTGCGTAATGCCTCTCAATACCCCGCATTACAAAAATATGCCGTATTTCATTTTTTTAAAGCCATACAAAGATGCATCCGCATGAATTGTTCCTTCTTTGATTATGAGCAACTGGTTCTAATTCAAAGTGCCTATGATGAAAATTTTATATCTTTAAACCAAGGAAACCTTTTTTTTGACTGGCTGAATATTAGTGGCCATACAATTGGTTTTAAGCAGCAGAACGGACATCAATGGTCGACAACATATTTCAAAAAGTCGGGATACAAACAAACACCTAAATGTACTGAGTTAAACTGGGACGAAATAATCACAGCTAGTGATCAACTTGCTAATGAATCCATCAAACTTTAGTAAATTGCTTATAATTTGTACTTGCTGTTAAACAGGCATATCAAGATTGGTATAGTGCTTAATTATAGCGACACAGAAGAATTAAAACCGAATTTCTGTTCTATTAAATAATACCTTTGGCTATAATTTTGGCTTAAGTTCTCTAAATCTGCAATAACAACCTAAAAAGAAGTCAATCTGACTATATAACTGGAAAATAGCCGATATTCCCCTATAATTTGATTAATAAAAACTCAATGAGTATTATTAATGACTTCCAATGCCCATGATATTTTTGATAAATGTTATGCTAAAAACGGTAATTTCACCCAACATACAGAAAGTGACGATAATTATCTCCTTAGTCCCATTTTACAGGGTAACCCAGGGCCACATATGCGGTTTCAAGATCAGGACATGATCGTATGGACCATCAATGATTACCTTGGACTTGCCCAAAATGAAGAAATCAAACAAACCGCGTTAAAATCAGTGCAGCAATGGAGCACCACAAGTCCAATGGGTGCCCGGTTGATGTCTGGAAATACTCCAGCTCATGTTAATCTTGAAAAAAAATTAGCTCGTATGTGTCACAAAGAAGAGGCCACACTATATATCAGTGGTTATTTAGGCGTTATGGGTGCTATCACAGGCTTAGTTGGGCGTGGTGATACAGTTATCATTGACCAATATTCTCATGCCTGCATGATTGACGGAGCCATGCTTGCTCAAGCCCGTTCTGGGGTGAGAATTAAGCCATTTAAGCATAATGATATGCGCGATCTGGAGCGTCAACTCAAACTTGCCCGTGAAGAAAATGAAGGTGGTGTATTGATTGTTACAGAAGGTGTATTTGGGATGCGAGGGGATTTTGCCAATTTACCGGAAATTTGTGCGCTGAAGGAAAAGTACCACGCAAGACTTTTTGTCGATGATGCTCATGGTCTCGGTGTTATCGGTGCCAATGGCAAGGGAACGGGTGAATACTTTAATGTGCAGGATGAGATAGATATTTATTTTAGTACTTTTGCCAAAGCGTTTGTTTCCATAGGCGGATTTACCGCAGGCCCACGGGAAGTCATTGATTATTTACGCCTTAATGCCAGACCCTCAATTTATTCGAAAGTCCATCCCCTGATCCTTATCGATGCCATAGATAAAGCGACCGATTTAATTGAAGACGGACATGCACGCCGGAAAGCCATGTGGGATATCACATCGGCACTTCAGGATGGATTAAGAGAAATGAACTACGATATTGGTGTTACCAAAGCCCCTATTACCCCGGTATACATTAAAGGCGATGAGCTGGATCTGACTATTAAAATGCTGCATATGCTTCGGGATGAATATCACATATTCGTCACCGCCGTAACCGCCCCCGTAGTTCCTATAGGTACAACTCTTTTTCGTTTAGTGCCAACAGCAGCACACAGTATGGAGGATGTGAGCATCACTTTGAATGCATTCAAACACATGCGTGAACGTCTTAAATTAAATTAATTAATCCTGTTTGGAGTACATTATGGCTGGATATTCTTCGGTTCCAACGAACATGATAGAGTTACTCGATATGAGAGCCGAGCAATATGGCGATGAGGACAAAACTTTTTTCTTGAACACCTCTCTGGATATTGAAGATAAGCTAAGCTATCACTCCTTAATGATTAAATCTAAGGCCATAGCTGCTATTATTCAACGCCATACCAACAAAGGAGATAGGGTATTATTAGTTTATCCTCCAGGTCTTGAGTTTATCTGTGCCTTTTATGGCTGTCTGTATGCGGGGGTTATAGCTGTTCCTGTATATCCTCCAGTCGATAAAAAATTAGTTGATAAACTGCAAGCCGTCATCAAAAACTCCGAACCCAAAATCATTCTTTCAACCAAAACGGTCGTCGATCAGATTGAGAAATTAAAATACGTTAAAGCGTTGCAAAACATTAATTTTGTTAACTATTTACTCAATTATTTTAAAAATACCCAGGAACTTACGCAATGGGATTTTGATAAGTTTTTTTGGATTAATACTAATAAATTGAATCTGGATACCGCCAGGGAATATCAAGAAGTTCAGGTAGAACCGAATGAAATCGCCTTTTTACAATATACCTCAGGATCGACAGGCCAACCTAAAGGGGTCATGATTTCTCATTCCAATTTATTACATAATTTCAAATTAATTAACCAGTTTTATCCGGCAACTCCTGAATCTCGATTAGTTATATGGTTACCTCCTTATCATGATATGGGATTAATTGGAGGCATACTTTACCCAATCTTTTCCGAATGCCAAGTGTATATAATGTCACCTATGACTTTTTTACGTAATCCTATATCCTGGCTAAGAGCACTTGATCGCTATCAAGGAACTGTCACCAGTGCTCCGAATTTTGCTTATGCATTATGTAATCGTAAAATTTCAGAAAAACAACTTGCTACTATAAATTTGAGGTCCGTGCAGTCTTTCTTAAATGGTGCAGAACCAATTAGCAACAAAATAGCTGAAGAATTTTGCATTAAATTTGAACCTTGCGGATTTAAACGAGAAATGTTTTTACCCTGTTATGGCTTAGCGGAAGGAACACTTATGGTGACAGGGATACAGGATTTAAAAGCGCGCTATTATTCTAAAGTTGCTTTACGCTCAAACCGACTTGTTCCCATGGCGAAAGAAGACAAAGATGCCTGTTCCATAGTGAGTTGTGGTATTCAGGATGATAATTTAGCGATTGTTGATCTCACGACTTTTAATGAATGTAATGACGGTGAGATTGGTGAAATTTGGATTTCAGGCCCAAGTGTTGCACAAGGATATTGGAATCAACCTGAGTTAACCAATAATTGTTTTGATGCAACCATCGCAAACCGGCCTGATAAAAAATATCTTCGTACGGGAGATTTGGGATTTGTTTGTGACCAGAATCTTTATGTCATGGGAAGAAATAAAGATTTAATAATTGTAAATGGTACCAATCATTACCCACAGGATATTGAA
>JAUXYG010000106.1 GCA_030694525.1 Legionella sp.
GTAATGTGGTACCGTTACAATGGGAACAATAAGTGGTGTCGTCCCTATTTGGGTTGCGACATTATAATTGGTCACCGTTTTAAGAATACTCCATTGAATGTATTGAACGGTTCCTATCGCCCCTAATTTCGGCGTTAGAAATTGATTGATTGAAAAGACACTTCGGGCAGGAGTCCAATACTTAAAGGAATAATTATTGGCAGTTATAGTGGGATTGCCTTCAAAAACACTAGTCCCTTTTTGCATATAGGTATTCACACTGCGGTAATTAAAACCAAGGGTAGTAGAAGTGGACGGGGTTAATAAAATACCCACGTCCCCTCCCCAACTATCACCTTTGCTTTGATTCTTACTTTGACTGTCAGGAATTCCTAAATTGGGCACTCCCGAAACGGGTTCAAAATTAAATTTCGCCCTGGAATAATTAACCCCGGCTCCTAACGAAATCAATTGATTCAACTTAAAACCTAAGGAATAAACCAAGTCTACATTGTCCAAACTGTTGTTTGACTGAGCGTAACGAAGTACGGAATGATCCCCTAATTCGCGATTAAAATAATTAGACAGCAAGGCAAATCCTGCCGTTAATCTGGAATTAACGGGCATACCCAGGTACAGTGAAGGCAGGTAGTAGTCAGTAGAATTATCAGAGTTACCATAAAGAGTAAATCCTGACAGGGTCTGAGTTGATTGACCGACGAAATGAGTATTAAGATTTGCAATCGAACCAATTGCAATTATTTGCGAGCTTTTCAAAAGAGATAGCGCAGCAGGATTGTGATAACTGGCAGTGGCATCATTAACAACGGCAGTTCCCATCGTAGATTCAATAAAAGAGGCGTGAACCATGGTTGGAAACACCAGAAAAACGGTAAGGATGAGTCTTAATAAATTACAACTTTGATTTTGGCCAAATAACCCGTTCATCCTAAACATGCTAATTTCCTGATAAAGAAATGTTCCTGTATAAATCAGTAACATCTTAACATCAGTAGTAAAAATTTAACTACCACAAAACAAGGAATTAATTCCGCATCAATCCTGAATCAATCACCAACATCTGAATGATTGTTACTATGAAAAAGGATTCTGGTATAAAATTCACTGAGTCAATATATTGTTTGTAACCCTAAAACCTAAGAAATTAATTCAGTTTTTAACCAAAATTTGCTAGGATATAGCACAATTTTTTATTGATGAGTCCCATGGTTCAATCACGCACCTCCATTATTTTGATTGGGTTATTATCAGCCTTTTCATTACTGACCTTTGATTTATTCCAACCTTCTCTAGCACACATCACTGAGTCTTTCGGTACCACCCATAATATCAGTCAATTAACCTTAAGCGTTTACCTGTTGGTATTTGGAATTAGCCAATTGGTTTGGGGGCCATTAATTGATCATTTTGGTAGAAGGCGTTTGTTACCGGCAAGTCTTGTAATCGCTATGGTTGCAAGTTTTATATGTGCCTTTGCTCCCAATATTACAGTCCTTATTTTAGGCAGAGCATTACAAGGTTTGGCATTATGTTGTGCTCACTTGATTGCCTACTCTACTTCACGAGACTTTGACGACACCCTTGAGCGTGCGAAAGTACTTTCTTATGTGAATATGATTGTTTCGGTTTCTCCAATTCTCGCACCCGTATTAGGATCGATTATTTTTACCTACTTCGGCTGGCAAGCCAATTTTATTTTAATGGCAGGTATTGCTCTTGCGCTTATTATGCAAACACGCAAAGGATTGTTTGAATCGCCTTATTGGCATGTGCCCACTGAATCGTTTATGATTAAAAAAGTAATGAGCTCTTATAAAACATTACTACCTAACCGTTCCTTATGGTGCGGTGCTCTGATTATGATGTTTAGTTTTGCTGCGGTCATGCTAACCATCATTAATTCTTCCTATCTGATTATTACCCAATTAGGCTTCTCTTCTCTGGGCTATGGAATAATTTTTATTTTTAATGGTTTAAATATCATCCTGGGCAATTATTTAGGCATTTGGTTACGCGGACGTTACACGATGGCCTCAACTATCTATATGGGTAATATGTTAATTATCGTGGGCGGATTTGGAATGTTACTCATCACTGAGTTACACGGATTCTGTCTTACTGCATTATCTTTCGCTCTGGTTTCAAATATGGGCATCAGTGTTAGTGCCCCTGGAACCATGTCTTTAATTTTATCTGACTATAAAGAAAATACTGCAGTGGCTCTGGCTTTTATCAATACACTAAGAATGTTGGGCTCCTCATTATTATCTATGCTTATTGGTTATTTATTACTGCAAAACCTTAACGCGTTGCCCCTTGGATTAATGGGTACTGGTCTGGGGGCACTTTATTTTTCATGGCAATTTATTCGACTAAAAACCGACTCAGATGACGCCTCTCTAAATGAAGCTCAGACTGCTTAATCCTCTAATTAGCTGTTAAGAAAAAATAATTCCCAAGCTCCTTTCCGAAGGAGCCTTGGTGCATCTTCTGATTCAATTTCTGCCTTATTTCAATAGCGCGATATCTTAAAAAAATTTCGGATATCTAATTTAAAAAATTCAATGCCTGATTTTCGGCTACATATGCGCTGCATTTTGACTATATTATCTAAACCAAAGTGATATTTTTTCTGGACAAAGGGTTGATGTAACTATGCTAACTGACGCATTAAAATCAGAATACTATCAAGCATTACTTGATAAAAATTCGCAATACGAAGGTGTATTTTATGTAGGCGTTTCTACTACAGGAATATTTTGTCGCCCAACTTGTCCTGCGAGAAAACCTAAAAAAGAACATTGCGAATTTTTTCTCAATGCTCAAGAAGCGCTTCTTGCCTCTTATCGTCCCTGCAAAAGATGTCGTCCGCTCTCACCTCCAAACGATGTGTCTGATGTGGTTTGTCTTTTAGTTGCAGCAATTGAAGCGCAACCGGAGAAACGATGGAGCAATCATGATTTTGCTACCCTGTCTGTAGATGCATCCACTGCAAGGCGCCAATTTAAAAAAAGGTTTGGTATGACTTTTGTCGCTTATGCCAGAGCCAGAAGAATGGGAATTGCTATGAAGCAAATTCGATCTGGAGAGGAAGTCATCTCGGCGCAACTGGATGCGGGATATGAATCCAGTAGCGGCTTTAGAGATGCCTTTTCAAAAATCATGGGTGGTGCTCCTACTCATTTCTCCAAACACCACCTCTTGCTTAAAGCAGCCTGGTTAGATACCTGTTTAGGACCAATGCTGGCAATATCCGATGAGCACGCTTTATATTTACTCGAATTTGTGGACCGGAAAGGTTTGGAGCGAGAAATTGAGAGATTAAAGAGAAAGACCAAGGCTACTATCGTTCCCGGAAAGACCCTGCCTATTTCATCTATTGAGAAAGAACTTCAAGCCTATTTTTCCGGAACCCTAAAACGCTTTACAACTCCGATTCATCTACTGGGAAGTCACTTTCAACAGACCGTTTGGAAAGAACTACAACAAATACCTTATGGAGAAACGCGAAGTTACAGTAAGCAGGCTCAAGCTATAAATAAACCATCTGCTTTTCGGGCTGTTGCTAATGCGAATGGTGCAAATCAACTAGCGCTTATTATTCCCTGCCACCGAATTATTAATGCTGATGGCACCCTGGGTGGGTATGGCGGGGGTGTCGTGCGAAAACAGTGGTTAATCGATCATGAGCGAAAAAATAAAGATTAATCAATTGGTTATTTCACGATCGAAAACCAACTCTCATGAACTGGACTGTCACATTACGAGAAACTGATTTAAAATTGAACTGAGAAATGATACTATACCCATTTATTATAATACATAAGCGATTCTTCAATGAGCCTGGCCGAGCCTGAAACTATTTTGGGTAATGAATTACATCATTCCTTTATTTCTTTATCACTTCGTGAAGAGTTGCAAAAAAGCCTGCGCTCTTTAGGCTATGAGAAAATGACACTGATCCAGTCACAAAGCCTACCGGTAATGTTAGACCGTCAAGATGTAATAGCCCAGGCAAAAACTGGAAGTGGCAAAACTGCTGCATTTGGTCTTGCTCTGCTTAACACAATCAAGATTGAATTTTTTGGGGCACAAGCTTTAATTTTATGTCCTACTCGTGAGCTTGCTGAGCAAGTCAGTCAGGCATTACGTCGCCTAGCCTGCATGATTCCTAATGCCAAAATTATAAACTTGTCAGGCGGTATCCCAATGAAACCCCAATTGGATTCATTGCGACATGGAGCCCATGTTATTGTGGGAACCCCTGGGCGAGTATTGAA
>JAUXYG010000108.1 GCA_030694525.1 Legionella sp.
ATACTTAAAAACGGCTCCCTTCTCCCTTTAAGGGAAAAAAGTATACTTAAAAACGGCTCCCTTCTCCCTTTAAGGGAAAAAGTATACTTAAAAACGGCTCCCTTCTCCCTTTAAGGGAGAAGGGCTGGGGATGAGGGTAAGATATGGCACTGAACCCAATCAAGATTGGGTTAATCATTGCTTAACCAATTAAAATGTAGCTTTTGTGATTCCCCCCACCCTCATCCCTAACCCTTCTCCCTCAAGAGAGAAGGGACTAAGAACTAAGGTCTGTTCCTTGAGAGATAAGGGAGAAGATGCCTTAGGAAAGATGAATTGTGACAATTACATAAACCTAAATATACTTCACATCTACAATTTCATAATCTACTAATCCGCCAGGAGTATTTACTGTAACTGTGTCATCCAATTCCTTGCCAATTAGTGCACGGCCAATTGGGGAGCTATATGATATTTTATTCACCTTAATATCTGCCTCATCCTCTCCAACGATCTGATAAGTCACTTCTGCGTCAGTTGCCAAGTGACATACTGTCACTGTCGAACCAAATACTACCTTACCATTATTAGGTAATTTACTGATATCGACAACTTGCGCGTGAGATAACTTGGCTTCCAAATCCTGGATGCGGCCTTCATTAAAACTTTGCTGTTCTCTTGCAGCATGATATTCCGCGTTTTCCTTGAGGTCACCATGGGCTCTTGCAGTCGCAATAGCTTCCACAATACGTGGGCGGTCCACAAATTTTAAGCGTTGTAATTCGGACTTAAGTGCTTCTGCACCTTCAACTGTCATTGGATGTTTGCTCATATCAACCTCTAATGTAAATCTTGTAATCGAGTCACGGTTTCCCTATCTTCGTATTTCATGGCAAGGCATGCAGCCTCCGCTCCAGATAATGTTGTAGTATAGCTAACCTTGTGCTGTAATGCATTGCGTCTTATTTGAAAAGAATCTGCAATTGCCTGTTTTCCCTCAGTAGTATTCACAATAAAATCAATTTCATTATTTTTTATAAAGTCCACAACATGAGGCCTGCCCTCAGCCACCTTAAACACACGGCGGCAATCTACCCCTGCAGCTTGCAACGCCAAGGCGGTGCCTCTGGTCGC
This sequence comes from Legionella sp., assembly GCA_030694525.1. Lineage (GTDB taxonomy): Bacteria > Pseudomonadota > Gammaproteobacteria > Legionellales > Legionellaceae > Legionella. Next base: position 1,114 of record JAUXYG010000108.1, read on the forward strand.
GATTAGCTCAAAACCTAACTCAATCAAACGCTTGGCGATTTCACCTACCCGCGTTTTATCTGCGTCTCTAACCGAAACAAATGCCTTTCTGCGTTTCGCAATATGACACCCCGCTCCTAATTGAGCTTTGGCATAAGCTTGACCAAAACGCTTGGCAATACCCATCACTTCACCAGTTGATTTCATTTCAGGTCCTAAAATAGAATCCACACCGGCAAACTTAATAAAGGGAAAAACCGGTAATTTAATGGAATAAAAGGAAGGCATATAGTTATTATGACTCAAACCTTGCTCCTTTAAACTAATTCCGATTTTACATAAAGCAGCAATTTTAGCTAGCGGTAAACCCGTCGCTTTTGAAACAAATGGAACCGTTCGTGATGCCCGCGGATTTACTTCCAATACATAAATATCATCTGCCTGAATCGCAAACTGAGCATTGATTAAACCGATAACCCCCAATTCTAAAGCCATTTGCCGCATTTGTTCCATCAAATCCTGCTGGACCACAACACTTAAACTAAATGGGGGTAATGTACAGGCTGAATCGCCTGAATGAATTCCTGCCTGTTCAATATGCTCCATAATTGCACCGATTAATACATCTTTACCATCACAGACGGCATCAATATCAACCTCAATCGCATCATTTAAAAATTTATCAAGAAGAACAGGAGAGTCATTCGAAACCGCGACTGCATGTGATAAATAATGACGTAGATCATCTTCCTGATAAACAATTTCCATTGCTCGGCCACCCAATACATAAGATGGACGTACTACTAAGGGATAACCGATACGATTCGCTAAATCCAGAGCTTCTTCTTCACTACGTACAGTTCCGTTATCCGGTTGATGTAATTTTAGCTCCGCAACCAATTGCTGAAATCTCTCTCTGTCTTCAGCCCGGTCAATCGCATCAGGTGAAGTACCAATAATTCGCACGCCATTCGCTTCCAGATCCCGTGCTAATTTTAATGGAGTTTGACCCCCATAATGCACAATGACACCCGTTGGCAGTTCCACTGCAACAATGGATAATACATCTTCAAGAGTGACAGACTCAAAATAAAGTCGGTCGGATGTGTCAAAATCTGTAGACACCGTTTCAGGATTACAATTGATCATAATGGTTTGATATCCCGCCTCACGCAAGGCGATAGATGCATGGACACAACAATAATCAAATTCGATTCCCTGGCCAATTCTATTGGGCCCACCACCTAATATGATAATTTTTTTGGGGTGCGTATCAGGTCGAGATTCACAACTAATCCCTTCATAACTGGAGTACATATAGGCAGTATCGCTAGGAAACTCTCCAGCACAAGAATCAATACGTTTGTATACAGGAGTGATGCCCAAACTTAAGCGATGCTCACGTACTTGGGTTTCAGAACAGTACATCAGTTTGGCAATATAGGCATCAGCAAATCCACGTTGCTTTAACAACCGCAATGTTTTCTTGTCCAGCTCGTGAATTGAGTGCCCATATACTAGACGCTCAAGGGCTACCAGTTCTTCAATTTGCGCCAAAAACCAGGGGTCTACCCGGCTTTCCTGATGAATCTCTTCAAGGGTCATGTTCTGTCTGAACGCATCGGCTATAAACCATAAACGATCTGGAGTCGGCTCACGCAAATGACCTCTAAGACGTGCCATATCCCCTTTTTTAAAAATAGAATGCAGTCCACTACGACCAATTTCCAATCCTCGTATCGCTTTTTGTAACGACTCCTGGAAATTGGATCCAATGGCCATCACCTCACCTACTGATTTCATTTGAGTGGTAAGGGTTGTTGAAGTTTGCGGGAATTTGTCGAAGTTAAAACGGGGGATTTTAGTCACTACATAATCGATACTTGGCTCAAACGATGCTGGAGTTTTACCGCCCGTAATTTCATTTTTTAATTCATCAAGAGTATATCCAACAGCCAGTTTGGCCGCTATCTTCGCAATAGGAAACCCTGTAGCTTTAGAAGCCAGAGCGGAGCTTCGCGACACACGAGGATTCATTTCCACTACCAGCATTCGCCCGTCTTCAGGATTTATGGCAAATTGAACATTAGAACCACCGGTATCAACACCAACTGCCCGAAGTACTTTAATCGCAGCATCACGCATGCGCTGATATTCTTTATCGGTAAGCGTCTGTGCCGGAGCGACAGTAATCGAGTCTCCTGTATGCACCCCCATTGGATCGAGATTCTCTATGGTGCACACAATAATACAGTTATCATTTTTGTCACGCACCACATCCATT
>JAUXYG010000109.1 GCA_030694525.1 Legionella sp.
CTTTTCCACTTCATCGAGTAAAATGACAGAGTATGGTCTACGACGCACTGCTTCAGTCAGATAGCCTCCTTCCTCATAGCCCACATAGCCTGGAGGAGCACCAATCAGACGAGCAACGGAGTGCTTTTCCATAAATTCTGACATATCAATACGAATCATGGCCTCTTCTGTATCAAATAAGAAAGATGCCAAAGCCTTACATAATTCTGTTTTACCGACTCCGGTAGGGCCTAAAAATAAAAATGAGCCAATAGGGCGGTTGGGATCGGATAAACCAGCTCGTGAACGTCTGATCGCATTAGAAACTGCATCAACGGCTTCATTTTGGCCAATTAAGCGATTATGCAGCGCTTCTTCCATTTTGAGCAGTTTTTCTTTTTCACCTTCCATCATTTTTGCAACAGGGATGCCGGTCCATTTGGAAACAACTTCGGCGATTTCATCTTCAGTCACTTTATTACGGACTAGTTTAGTCTCTTGTGCGTCTTCTTTTGCCACTTGAGTCAGTCTTTTTTCAAGCTCGGGAATGCGTCCATACTGTAATTCAGACATACGACTCAGATCCCCAGCGCGACGTGCAGTTTCCATTTCCTGTTTTGCCTGCTCTAAGGCTTCTTTGATTTGAGTGGAACCTTGCATCGTTGCTTTTTCAGCTTTCCAGATTTCTTCGAGTTCTGAATAGTTTCGCTCCAATTCATCAATTGAATGTTGCAAGTCAACCAATCTTTTTTTAGACGCTTCATCATTTTCTTTTTTAAGCGCTTCACGTTCAATTTTTAATTGAATCAAACGACGGTCCAACTTATCCATACTCTCGGGTTTTGAATCAATTTCCATCCGAATTAAGCTTCCTGCCTCATCAATCAGATCGATTGCCTTATCCGGTAATTGGCGATCACTAATATATCGATGGGATAGTGTTGCTGCAGCGACTATGGCTGGATCGGTAATTTCAACTCCATGATGAACTTCATAACGCTCCTTTAATCCACGCAAAATAGCAATAGTGTCTTCAACAGAGGGTTCATCAACCAATACTTTCTGGAATCGGCGTTCTAGAGCAGCATCTTTCTCAATATATTGACGATATTCATCAAGTGTCGTTGCCCCGATACAATGAAGCTCACCACGTGCCAGTGCCGGCTTTAACATATTACCCGCATCCATGGCTCCTTCGCCTTTACCTGCTCCCACCATGGTATGTAATTCATCGATAAAAATAATTACCTGACCTTCCTGTTTGGATAAATCATTCAAAACTGCTTTGAGGCGCTCTTCAAATTCGCCACGAAATTTGGCTCCAGCTATTAGCGCGCCCATATCAAGAGAGAGTAATCTTTTGTTTTTTAGCCCCTCAGGTACTTCCCCATTGATAATTCTTTGTGCCAATCCTTCAACTATTGCCGTTTTACCAACTCCAGGCTCCCCTATAAGCACCGGATTGTTTTTAGTTCTTCGCTGTAATACTTGAATGGTTCGGCGAATTTCATCATCCCGACCAATAACGGGATCAAGTTTCCCTTGCTCAGCCCGTTCGGTGAGATCAAGCGTATATTTTTCCAGGGCCTGGCGTTGTTCTTCTGCATTGGCATCGTTTACAGGCTCCCCTCCACGAAGCTCATCAATTGATTTTTCAATCGATTTAGCATCTCCCCCTGCTTGTTTGAGCATTTTTGCAATGGTGCCATCTTCGGAAACCGCCGCGAGAATAAATAATTCACTGGAAATAAAGTTATCCTTTCTTTGTTGGGATAGTTTATCAGTCAAATTGAGAAGTCTGTTTAAAGCATTAGAAATATGAATATCACCCCCGGTACCAGAAACTTTGGGTAATTTTTCTAAAGCCTGGTCTAATAAAGTGCGCAGTTGGGGGATGTTTACCCCAGCTTTGGCCAACAAAGGTCTGCAACTTCCTCCTTGTTGGTCTAATAATGCTTTCATGAGATGCTCAGGTTCGATAAAGCCATTATCTCTACCAAGGGCCAGGGATTGGGCATCCGCTAAAGCCATTTGAAATTTTGATGTTAATTTGTCC
>JAUXYG010000159.1 GCA_030694525.1 Legionella sp.
GAGTGATCTGAAACTTCATCATTCATTACGGTAAAATGGTTCACTTCAATTTCAGGTGAAGTAAGGATGTAGTCGGCAAATTTTTCTTCTTTTGTATAAAAACGAGTGCGCGTTGAACGAAATTTATTTTTGGTAATCAAATTAATCATCCCTTTTTCCAGCAACTCCATGCTCACCGTATCCGGTCTTAGGTTAAAATCACCGCATAAAATTTTAGGGGTATTGATGGTATCCATAAATTGACGTATTCGTTGTGACTGGCAAATGCGCTCCGGATTGTCTTTTTTCCCTTTACCATTCCATAAACCGTGCATGTTTAAAATAGAATAAATTTTATTGTTAAAGGAGCATTCAATCCATTGCAAATTACGGCTGTGATTATGGCCAATACCAGGATAATGTTGTTTTTGGTGAATATTAATTTCACCTTCACCAATAATATCAATGTGATTTCTAATCAACATGCCAATACCGTAAACATTTTCGACTGCAGGTTTAAAGAACGCCTGATGATCCGGTAATAATTTTTGCAAATCAGAAAAGATATTAAGACTTAACTCTCTTTCTTTATCGCTGACCGTGCGATGCGCATTATTGTATACTTCCTGTAAACAAAATATATCCACTTCTTTGTGTTCATGGATGAACTTGAGTAAAGGATTTCTTAAATGGCCACCCCAGATATTTAAAGTGATTAATTTCATCTCTCTTAAATTTCCTTTTAAAGTTCGCTTATATCTGGCAAAACGCAATCTCCATCGGAATGGTTTTGTCTCTGATTTCACGAGCAGTGGTCAATTCATAAAGTCTTATAGTCAAACTGTGATGGCCTAATTGTAACTTAGGAGTTATTCCTAATAATTTATCCATTTTTAATAATATTAAATGGTTCACTAATTTAGGAGAAATGCTATGTTGATAAAATCCGTTGCTTGCGACGATGGGGATGTACTGAGTCGATTCACGTAATAAAGACAAATAAATAGTTACTGTATCATCCAGATCCTTTAAACAGTTAACCCATTGATTAATCGTTTTTTGTCTGATTAAAGGATCAGAATCAAACCATAATACCAGGTGGGGCGAGTTAAATTCACATTCTTTGGTATTCGGATGATGGATTTGTCTGAGCGTTTTTAAAAACTCATCCTCGTGAATTGAATTACTGAAACGACCGGGTACGTGATTTAAAATATGTATTTGAGAGGCCAATTTATCAAAGAGTGCTCCATTATCAGGCAATTGTGGTTTTTTTAAGACATGTTCAATTCGAATCAATTCTTTAATAAAACGGCTTTTAAGCTCTGGTTTTTCAACTATATCGATAATTTCTATAATATTTTTTAAAGCGAATCGATGAATTACTTCATGTGATTCATGACACGCCTGGTTTATCGTTTTAAAAAGGAATTCAAGTCGCAAAGCTATTCTGGACAGAAAGTGCGTTGCAAGCTGAAAGGTTATTGCATTGTCGTACATATTAAGGCCATCCTTAGCATTTTCCCGACCTCTGCACCGGTATTTTTAAGCCTATCGAATGAATAAGAAGCACGTTAGCCGCTATTCTGGATGCCCCAAAATACTAAGTGCGAAGGTTGGTTTTTCGTAAGAGTATCATAAAAGATATTGAAAATAAAAGAATTTACCCTCATGTTATAGTGACTGATTTATTCTTTTTTAGCAATATCATCGGAGAGTGGGCTTATCATTAATCCTATGTTGTAGCATGATCGCTCTTAGCTTCGACCAAAGCTTATCACTGAGTATAAGTTTAGCCACTGCAACCTCGTTTTATACCTGGTATCAGACCGTTATATTATGATTTGCTCTTATTATTCAACGGATTAATACTTTTAATTCAGTTTTTTTTAACTTGAGCATCTCCTGGATGCCTCGGACAAGCCGAGGCTCGTAAGCGGAGGAGTAATTGTCAACACGCCCAAGTTAAATAACTAAAAAACTACGTACCGCGATTTAGTCGCGGTATCCAGAATCTATGCCAAATACGTGCATGCCTTTGATTTGGGGCAGTTATCTTCCTGACTTTTATTGATACGAAATAGGCCGTGATTTATCAAATCTGCTTCGGAACCTGAACTTTGATTCCTCCTAAAAGGGCCTTGTATCTTAAATGAATCAGTGCATTCCAATAACGTTTGCGTCATTACCTTAGAAGAATCGGCACCATGTTTCCCCTCGATAAACTGATGCCAGAGATTGGGTTTTAACTTTAATAAAGCATCGACTAACTGTCTGGCAAAGATGGGAGGTGCTTCAGTATCTGATATACCTTGAATAATACGTACATCAATAGATTTAAGATTAATTAATAACTCCTTCGCCAAAAGGTTAAACCCATGATATGCCTGTCTAAAAATGATGCTTTCAAATACAGCATGTGTTCGATCACTTTGGTCTATTTTGTCTGGAATACACCGCAAACTATCTAAAGACTCCCGAGTAGGTTCATCATTAAAACGTTCAAATGCTGTCCATAAATATTGCGCGTTACTATCATTTTCATTAACGCAGAACTGATAATAAGTTTCCATCAGGTTTGCTGGGGAATCAGGGTTAATTATTGCTCCTTTCGATTGAGCATAAGAAAATAAAACAGCTAAAGCCTCAGCACCAGACTCAGGAAAACGCTCTTTAATAATTTGGGGGTCAAAATACTGGTTCATTTCTTCGGGTTTATTTAAAAATATGCCATAAGCGATAACACCACTTACCGCTTTTGGGTACTTTGCCGCATAATACAGAGAAAGTGTAGAGCCCCAGGAACCACCAAAAACTAACCATTGCTTAATCCCCAGTGTTTCCCGCAACACTTCAAGATCTGCTGCCATGTCATCAATAGTGAGCGCAGAGAATTGTGCAGGGTCTGTGTCCAATGATTTAACTGAGGGAATTGATTTACCTGTTCCTCGCTGATCGTAAAGAATAATATTAAAATACTCCGGATCAAACCACTGACTGTCTTCCGGGGTTGAATAGCCCCCAGGTCCGCCATGATTGTATACAACAGCAGGCCCATTTACGTTACCCCGTTGTTCAAAGTAAATATATGTATTGTTAGCGACTTGAACTACGGCTGATGAACGAAGAGTGGCAATAGCATATTTATCAGGTGGGGGCATATATTTCCTTAAATAATACTTTATCCGTTATTCTACCTGCGCCAATTTCATTGTCTACAGGAATACTTCACCGGCGATATTTATCCAGGTAAAGAAGTACTGGCTTCGTCGAGATATTTCTTGTGCAGGCTGTTGATTTCATCCTTTAAATCAGCAATATCGCCATCATTTATGACCACATCATCCGCTATTTTATACCGCTCCTTTAACTCAGGTTGCGACATGAGGATTGCATTGGCATGAGTCGCGCTGCATTGATCGCGAAGCATCACGCGTTTTATTTGAGTAGCCAAAGAGGAGGTGATAAGGAGGACTCGATTCAAATAAGGATAATGATCTTTATTTGTCAAAAGAGGGATTTCGATAACACAATAGGGCGAAACACATAATTTAATTTTTTGATGAATCTGCTCACGAATTAATGGATGAAGTAAATTTTCAAGCCAAAGCCGCTCTAAAGGATTATCAAAAATCAATTCTCTCAAGGCGCGTCGATTCAGGTGTCCCTCATCATCGAGCACACCAACCCCAAAATGAGAGACAATTTCTTTCAAAGCCTGAGAATTTTTAACCGTTAATTCTTTTGCTATATGATCCGCATTAATTACATCAATGCCAAGATCAGTAAAAATTTGTGCTGCAGTACTTTTACCGCTTGCAATATTACCTGTTAAACCAACACAATAAATCATTAGAGAGCGGCCTCTTCGTTAAAGTTTCTACAGGTGACAAAATTGAGATAGCAGGTCTCAGGAACGTGGCTATTGGCCGTGCAATAATCTTTGGCAGCAAACGCTGCATCATCACGGTGGGTATAAAAGTTACTTTGCCAGGCTATCGCCTCTCTGTCTATAGCGGTACATCTCCATTGGGGACTAATACTAATACCCTGGTTAAATCCCTCGCACTCATTAATGGACGTTTTACAACTGGCAGGATTTTGACTTTCTTTTTTACACATCTCATAGGCTATATTGAGGGCCATTTTTTGATATACGTTTCGCGCAGACCATTGCTTACTCTGATTATCAGATGTAGTACATTGCCAATAATTTCCTGGTGTCATCGGGGCGGCAATAATTGTGCTGATCGGCATCAGGATTAACAGCACGAATACTAAATTATGTTTAAGGCTCATTGTTTTTCCCCTCCTAACAGTCTGTATAATTGAGTACTGTCCAGTGCTTTTGAAAAAAACCATCCTTGTAAGTACCGCACTTTATTAGTTCTTAAATAATTCACTTGCTCAATGGTTTCAACGCCTTCGGCAATAATGGTTAAACTTAACTCCTGGGCCATACGGATGATGGCATCATTTAATGATTCAGTAAGGGCTTTGGTTCCTATCGCCTGGATAAATAATTTATCAATCTTCAAATAGTTAAAAGGAAAATGTTGTAAGTAATTAATACTTGCATGTCCCGTGCCATAATCATCAACAGCAAGGGAAAATCCTTTCGCACGCAGCTGATGCATTTTATCGGTATATATAGAATCATTTTTATTCAGCAAATCCCTTTCTGTGATTTCGAAAATTATATTATGGGGTTTAATGTGGTAATTTTTCATTAAAAGAGATAATTTTTTGAAAAATGCGGGGTCGATAAAATGGAAGGAGCTGATGTTAATGGCCAAATGAAATTGCGGATTTTCATTAAATATAAGAGCTGTTTCTTTAAAGGCAATTTCTGCAATTTGTAAGGTAATTGGAACTATTATCCCTGATTGTTCTGCCTCATGAATAAAATAATCGGGCATTATTATTTGATGATATCGGTCTCGCCACCTTAATAAAAGTTCCGCACCAACATAAGCTTTCATTTGTTGATCGTATACAGGTTGATATTCTGGATAAAATTCTTTATTCCTAAGTCCTGATTTCATAGCGCCGTGGAGCGAATATTTACGTTTGAACACGTTGCTAAGGAGGTAACCCAGTAAATAAAAAAATGTTAAAATCCAGAAAGTTAACAGTATTTGGCTTAACCATAAATTATAAATAATGGTTTTTGGATTACCAATAACGCCAACCTGTATTCCATTGATACTTTGTAATTTGTCGTACACGACAAGTATATGAGAGTGTTTCACTATTGAGGAAGAGCCTGGATTGCTTGGTACCCAAAAATGACGTTTGTTCTGTTTAATTTCGATAATTTTTTGATTTTGCATGGAATTATATAAAAACACATCACTTACAAGATCACTTGAAGTCCTCAATACATTCTCGAATATCAAAGATTGAACCAGAATAGCCATAATATAATTGCCAATTTTTTGCTGCACCTGATAAAGTGGATGATCAAATACAGGGAAATCATAGGGACCACTTAAGCTGCGAGGATAATTCGAAGTTGGTGTAACCAGTTCATGTTGCGGAAGAGTGGAGCAAATAATTTGCCTCTCTTTAGAAATGATTAAGGCTGAAATTTTGATGTCATTTAGAATGATGTGTTCCATCAGCGATGCTAAATCCGTCGAGCACCTGTTAAGTTTCATGCCTGAAATGGGTAACGTATAAACTTCTTGTAATAGGTCTTCGATAAGTCCATCAACATTATTACTTATAGTTGATGCCACTTGAGAGAGATCGCGGTAAATTCGTTTAGAATAAATCTGCTTATTAATGTACAAAGAGATTAAAAGTACTGTAACAGTAATTATCACCCAAATTATTTTGAATTTTTTATAGGTAAATCCTGCCTGTTGAAATTGTTGATGCATTCTGGTGCACTTTTTTGTAAGCCGCCTCTATAGAGTTTAATGTTATTTCTGCTAATTGCCCAATTATTTCGATCTTGGTATTTAGGGGAGGGAGCCAATATAAAGTGTTTCCAATAGGGCGCAACAGAGCACCATACGTTAAAGCGTGTTGGGCTATTTCTTTTCCTAATCGTTCATTTCCATTATAAATCAGGTCAGCAGCTACTACCGCACCTATACCGCGAACGTTCTCAAGTTTCTTGGAATGCACAGCGACAGAGGTGAGGTGCTCTAGCATGCTTTTACCCAGCTCCTTTGATTGAGTTATTATGTCTTCACTTTTCATGGTGCGTACAGTTGCCAAAGCGGCGCAGACTGCAAGGGGATTGCCACTGTAAGTATGCGAGTGTAAAAAGGAATTACCACTTTGATAGTCATCATAAAATAAATCATAAATCGAATTATCGATCATGACGCAACTCAGAGGTATTGAGCCTGAGGTAAGTCCTTTTGATAAACAGATCATATCAGGTTGAATTCCCGCATGATGACAGGCAAGCCATTCACCCGTTCTTCCTAAACCCGTCATGATTTCATCGGCAATTAAAAAGATATCTCTTTTTTTGGCCCAGGCTGCAAGTTTTTTTAAAAAATCCGCACTATAGGGCAGCATTCCACCAGCCCCTTGAATTATCGGCTCAAGAATGAGCGCACAGGCATGCTCACTTACTAAATCTAACTGCTTTTCAACGTGACTCCAACAGGGTTCCGAATTGGTCCATAGCGGATCAGTGACACCACTCACATAAGGTATATTTTCGATAAAATGACAGGCTAGGCTCAACGATTGATAAGGTGCTTTATAGATCCCTAAATCACTCACACTCATGGTAGCCAGTGTTTCACCATGATAACCATTTTTAAGCGCAATAAATTCGTTCCTGCCTTGATATCCTTTAATCTGAGAGCCATGAATGGCAAGCTTCATTGCAATTTCTACCGCACTGGAACCATCGCTGGCAAAAAAAACATGTTGTTTTCCAGTTATTTGCGTTAATTCTTCGGCAAGTTCAACCAATGCCGTATGAGTCGTATTGGCCCCAATTACATGTTCGAATTTACCCATTTGTTCTTGAATCGCAGCCAGAACAGCAGGGTGACCATGTCCCAGCGATTTACACCACCAGCTGGATATTGCATCAATTAATGTTCCTTCATTGGTATATAAGTAACAGTCTTTCGCACTGTTAATGACCAATGGCGGGTATTGTTCAAAATCTTTCATTTGACTGCATGGATGCCACACATGGTCTAAATTGCGCGCGATGAGTTCTTTTACGTTGACCATTTTAAAAATTTTGGTTGACAAGTATGCGCGTCACTTTATCATGTTCATCTATAAAAATAATAGGGGGCAACGGGTGAACGATTCAAAAAAAAACTGGACTATCGAGGAAATTACAGTCATTTTCCAGCAGCCCTTTAATAATTTGCTTCATAAGGCACATTCCATTCATTTAAATCATCATGATCCCAATTCTCTTCAATTTGCTACATTATTGAGTATTAAAACGGGGGCCTGTCCGGAAGATTGTGGTTATTGCTCTCAAAGTGGTCTTGCCAGGACTCATGTTGAAAAAGAACAACTCCTGTCCGTTGATGCCGTTTTAAAGAAAGCACAGGAAGCTAAAGACAGCGGGGCCACTCGGTTTTGCATGGGAGCTGCATGGAGGTGTCCGCCTGAGAAGGTCATGCCTGAATTAAAACATATGATTCAGGGAGTTAAGGCTTTAGGTTTAGAAACCTGCATGACTTTGGGCATGCTTAATCAAAAACAGGCCTGTGATTTAAAAGAAGCGGGACTTGATTATTACAACCACAATATCGATACATCGCCTTCTTTTTATGAAAAAGTAGTCACTACGCGTCAATTCAGTGATCGAATAGATACGTTAAACAATGTACGATCAGCTGGGATTAATGTCTGTTGTGGTGGGATACTGGGCTTAGGTGAGACACGTGCGGATCGCATCGAATTCTTACACACATTAGTGAATCTTGAGTTACCCCCCGAAAGCATCCCAATCAATCGCTTAATTCCCGTTGAGGGAACCCGGCTTGCAAAAGCAGAGCAGGTAGAGGGAATTGAACTGGTGAGAACAATTGCCACAGCACGTATTTTAATGCCAGAGAGCATGATTCGCCTTACCGCGGGTAGAACTCAGATGAGTGATGAGCTGCAGGCCCTTTGCTATTATGCTGGCGCTAATTCAGTGTTTATTGGAGACAAATTGTTAACTGAAGAAAACCCCCAGCGCGACAAAGATAAGACGCTCTTTACTAAACTTGGTCTTACAGAGTTGGCTTAATGGGTATCGCTGAAAAAATTAAGGCCTATAACGCGCAGCTGGTGAGTCGGGGACTATTACGTACTCGAACTGTTGCAGATGATGGGCTGGTATCTTTTGAAAGCAATGATTACCTTTCATTAAGAAAGAATGCTCAGATATCACAAGCATATCAACAGGGATATAAACTGTTCCCTGCAGGGAGTGGTGGTTCTATGGTTCTTGCAGGGTATCATTCCTGTCACCAGGATCTGGAAGAGACTTTCAACCAATTACTTGAAGTAGATGCTTGTATTTTATTTTCATCTGGCTATGCCGCAAATCTCGCAGTGACTGCGTTGCTTGGTGCAATTGATGCGCATTGCCTTATTGATAAGGGTATTCATGCATCGGTTTATGATGGACTTGCTTTGTCTGGAGTCAATTTTTCCCGGTATAGCCACAATGATGTGAATGATTTTACCAGAAAACTGACGAAATCAGATGCGGATATGGTAATGACTGAGGGAATTTTTAGTATGAGTGGCCAAATAGCTCCTCTATCGACCGTCTCCGCTTTATGCAATAGGAATAATGCTCTCTTAATTGTTGATGAAGCACATTCCTATGGAGTTTTGGGAGCGAATGGGAAAGGAAGTGTTGCATTCTGGGGATTATCTCAAAGCGATGTCCCTTTGCGGATTATACCCTTTGGTAAGGCTCTTGCAGGTCAGGGAGCATTGGTTGCCGGTCGTATTGATTTGATTGAAGCATTGTTACAGGCAGGGCGTTCGCTTATTTATTCAACCGCCATAAGCCCTGCGCTATGTTATGGACTATTAAAAACGGTTGAATTGGTTGCTGCTGCAGAAGAGAGGCGAGAGAAACTCAATTCCTTAGTTTGCCACTTTAAAGAGCAGATTGCCTCATCGCCACTTAAGTGGGCGATTTCAAATACACCGATTCAGCAATTACAATTAGGGTGCCCCCATAAAGCCATGCGCTATGCCCAAGCTTTGCGTACTAAAGGGTTTGGCTGCTCCCCAATTCGTACACCTACTGTTCGTGTTCCTGAGACAGGATTACGGCTCATTTTGAATTACACCCATCAACCCGAGCAAATTAATGAACTATTCAAGCAATTGCATATCCTCCATGAACGTCAATATTTATAATGAAGGGAGGGGAACTCCGTTGGTTTTCTTTCATGGCTGGGGATTTGATGGGCACATTTGGCATATTTTATTGCCTGATTTAATTAAATCATATCATGTCTATCTCGTCGATTTACCTGGCTTTGGTTTAACCTCAATGATGAATTGGGATGAATTTAAATATGAATTATTAAAAAAATTGCCAGCCAACTTTGCTTTGGCAGGGTGGTCTTTAGGTGGATTATACGCTACGCGTCTTGCAATTGAAGAGCCTGTCCGAGTATTGAAACTCTTAAATATCGCTTCATCACCGCGATTCCCTACTGATGATTTATGGCCTGGCATAGCGCCAAATGTATTTACTCAGTTTTTCTTAAATTTAAGTCGTGACAGTAAACAGACCCTTAACAATTTTATTTCGTTACAACTTCAGGAGAATAAGGTCAGTTTCTCTTTAGGAATCGCACCCTCTGAATCGGGGCTGGCTTCAGGTTTAACTATCTTACATCGTTGGGATTTAAGAGAGAAATTAAAGTCACTTAACATCCCGGTGTATTATATGTTTGGGCGGTTGGACTCCATCACGCCTGTGAAAACAATGAATGTAATGCAAAGTTACTACCCTGATTTTAAATATAAAATCTTTAACAAATCCGCACATATGCCTTTTTTATCTGAAACGGATTTATTTATTACGGAACTGACAGGATTTATTCAATGAAACGCTATTTTATTACAGGGACAGATACAGATTGTGGTAAAACTTATGCAACCACTGAACTGCTTCATTATTTTGCTCATTCAGCTGCAATAAAACCAATTGCCAGTGGATGCAGCACTGTTGATGGTCATTTAATTAACTCTGATGCCTTGAGTTTGCAGCAGCTACAGGATTTAACTATGGATGTGATAAATCCCTGGCGATTTAACGCAGCTGTCTCGCCACATCTGGCCGCAAATTTAGAGGGTAGGTCGCTAAATGTAAGTGATGTGGTGAACTACTGCCTCAATCTAAATCTGCCTCGAGTAAAGCGACTCTTCATCGAAGGCGCAGGTGGGTTGATGGTCCCATTAAATGATCAGGAAACCTGGATGGATTTTTTGAGAAGTTCGAGAATCCCCGTAATATTAGTTGTAGGAATGCGGCTAGGTTGTATCAATCATGCCTTATTAACTGATGCTGTTTTAAAAATGAATCAAATAGAATGCGTGGGATGGATTGCGAATTGTCATGACCCTGAAATGATGTTGCTTGATGAAAATATCATTACGTTAAAAAATCATTTAAAAATTCCATTATTAGCTACTATTCCATATATGGGGTTTTTAAATAATCATCATCTGGATAAAATTTAATTGGATTAATGGTTTAATTCGTTTTGAACAACATTCTTGACATCGATGGAAACGGACTCCGCATTAATTAAAGCAAGACCCTCAAGCATCAATTGTTGTCTTTTAGCATCATATTTTTTCCAGTTTACAAAATGCTGCGCAAAATGGGCGGCTAGTGGAGGGTTTATTTTATCCAGTTTAATAATGATTTCAGCGACTAAGTGATATCCTTTACCTGATACATGATGAAATCCGTAAGGATTACAAATAAAAGGTGTAAATACGGCACATACTTTGTTGGGATTTTGCAGATCAAACGCGGGGTGCTGAGTCAGTGAGCCCACTATATCAACAACATATTCATGATGTGCGGATGCCTGGATATTAAACCAATAATTGATGCATTGATTATTAGTTTTCCAATGATTATAAAATGCTTCATATAAAGTAATCACTTCGGGACAATTCATGTCAGTGAGAATAGTAAGAGCAGAAATAGTCTCTGCCATGTTATGCCCTAACGCATCATTAAATCGTTTAATAAGATTAAATTTGGTAAGATTATAATCAGTATATTGAAAGTATGAATAGCAGACATCCCTTAACTTTCTGATGCTCGCTTCACGGATGTCGAAGATACTAAAATGGGCTGGTTTCATGTATTGATCATTTGTTATTTGATCATACACATTAAGTAGGTCATTTTTTAATTCATGGGCTATGGCAATACGAATGCTTTTAAGACCGTTAATTATCTGTTCAAAATTGGTGTCGGGTAAGGATGCGATTAAATCCTCTTCAGTTGGCAGTGAGATAATACGGGCTAATATCCAGGGATCCATTGTTTTATCCTGTAATATCGATCGATATGTAGCAAAAAATTCAGAAGGTAACGAGCCAGGATCATAATGTCTTGAAGTGAGGAATGCTATGATTAGGGTCCTTGCTGCTTCATAACGATTATAATGGTTGGTGTCGTATTGAATTAACACCATTAACTCATTTAATTCAGCCTTATGCTTTATATACACCGGCGCAGAAAAGCTTCGTAATAATGAGGGAATGGGGCGTGAGGAGATATCATGAAAATGGAACTCCATCGCTGGTTTATCTATAAGTAACGAATAATCAGATAATATTTCGTTACCCAAGCAGTCCAATAATCCTATAATACAGGGTATGGGACGTGATTTACCGCCAATTACCTTTATTTTTAATGTATAGGTTTTATTTTCTGAGTTGTATTCATCACTTATTCGCAGTTCTGGAATCCCAGACTCAGTAAACCAGGGTAAAAATGCATTAATATTTAGTCCACTGTATTGGGTTAATGAATGTAGAACATCTTCTAAAGTCACTGCTTGACCATCATATTCCTGAAAAAAACGCGTCATACCTTTATGAAAGTGTTCCCGGCCGATTGTTAGCATGATCATGCGAAAAATATCAGCGCTTTTTTCATACGCTGCAGCGGTATATAAGCTACGTACAGCTGTATATGAATTTTGGCGTGGTGCGCGTTCCTCTCGATTTTTTCCATCCAGAATGCGAATAAGATCGGTTCCGAACAGTTCTTCACGAAACAGTGCTGTTCTAAATGTAGTTAACCCCTCTTTAAACGGTAAATTAAACCAGTCCCTTATAGTTACTCGGTTTCCTGACCAATAATGGAAAAATTCATGGGCAACTACTTCCACAACCCGCATCATTCCCAGGTCGGTTTTAGTTTCTTTACTGGCATAGAGGTTAATCGTGTTAAATAAATTAAGTCCAGGTGGTTCTGATGCTCCTGAAGCATACTTATCAACACCTGCAACCATGTGTTGGATTAGATCACATTCCAGATTGTAAGTACGTTCATCCCAGGCCATTGCTGATTTTAGTACCTCTTTTGCAAATTGGCATTGAGCGGCTGCATTGGCAGGAACATAAAATTCAAGGGGTAGTTTGCGTCCCGATCGGGTAATAAAACAGGTTGATGAGCGCTGGAGAGATCCTGCGACCATTGCAAATAAGTAACTAGGCTTAGGGACTTCATCTAACCAGGTAACTTTATGGTTACCATGTTCCAAATCCTCAGTTGCAATTAATTTTCCATTGGAAAGCAAAACAGGGTAACGGTCTTTAGCGGCAATAATCACCGTGCGGTAAATCGCTTGGTTATCGGGTCGATCATGGCAGTAAAATACTCGTCTTAATCCTTCTGTTTCAGCTTTAATCAGATAGATACCTTCAGTTTCATATAGGCCAAAAAGGTCAGAATTTTCCCCCAAAAGTGTGGTGGTGTTAACCGTAAAGTCTTCATTTTTTGGAATGTTTTTAATAATTAGTGAGTGATCTGTTACCTCAAAGTCGTCAGCGTGTACTTTTTTATTATTTACTAATAGTGATATCAGTAACATATTTTCACCATCCAGCTCTATTTGGGTCACGTTTTGAGATGCAGCAGGATTTGGTTTAAAGACTATCACCGCTTTGCACTGAACAGGTTTTTTAGTTAAATTAATTTCCAATGAAACGTAGCTCATTAAGTGGGGTGTCACTGTGTAATCGGAAAGTTTATACACCTTATTGAAGCTTTTTTTCATTAATAATCCTTTTAAAGCTAAAGACATACTTCAGTTACTACTTAAATAAGCGGGGAGATGGGAGAATCTTATTTATAACACCAAAAAATTGCATAATATAAACCACAAGACAAACTATTAAGATGAGATTACATATAAGACTGAGTAATGGGTCCATAATGAAATATTGGACTATCCCTAGCAAAAGCCCTATGATTACAATCATTAGCAATTCATTGAAATGAGTCATAAAACCCCGCAATCATGGTATATATTTAAGTCTAGTAGTGGATCACCTAATAGCAATTATTTGCTTTAAGTGTCGTAAGGAATCATAGTCAGAGGACAAGCCATGGGATTGTTTGCCAAACTCAAAAAGTATTATCACGCTTCTGCCGAAAATAAAACTCAAATTCGTTTGTTTTTGGGGTTTGTAATCATTCCAATAATTGGTATGTCATTATTATATATTTGGGTAAGAGTCTTCTGGTTATAAACGAGCTATTAGTAGGGCACTCCAATTCCATAAATAAGTTTCGTGCCATCATGTGTCAAAATAAAATTTTGTTTCAGCATGGTTTGTATTAAGGAATTAGGAGTAGGGGTTAGTTGGTCAGGCCAATTAAAAAGCATGATGGTCAGGATATTTCGATGTTCTCCTTTAATCAGATCATAAGAATTCTTTTTATCAGGGATCATACGGTAGGTTCTGCTATACACTTTATTCAAATAAGATTTAATTTTATTTACCGTGCGAATATCACTGTTTTGAACGAGTCTTAAGCTCACACCAACTTCTACAATCACATCGTTTTCTGTTCGACTAATGATTTCATCGATATGATCTCTAAAATAGTGGGTTATCCATTCGAACGAATGGGGATTTAATTCCTTTTGATAAAAACGGCTCGCGCTGATAATAAAATGAGTCATTCCATAAATTTTGGCCGAATATTGCTCGTCAGACAGTTGATAATCTTTTTTGTTGGGAAAGAGTTTTTGAAATTCGTCAGCATAGGGTTTACGTAAATCACTGATTCCCAAGTCAAAGAGAAAATAGACATAATTGATCAATTGAGCACCATAGATTTTGATGTTCTTATGATCAAGAATGAAGTTTTGAAGTTCGATCTCCCTGGATTTCAGGAAGTTTATGGCAATAGAGGTATCTGGAAAAAGAGGAGTCCCCTGGAGATGATAGGAGTGTATTTTATTCGTTAAAATAAGAAGATTGAGATAATAGGCGATGTTGGGAAATTTCAGGCTTTTCTCCTTCCTGGATTTAGCTTTATCCGTATCTAAATCGCTTATTAATAACAGTCTTTTGTTTTCGTTTTCCATGTAAGACTCATTGTTTATATTCTTAACAAGATATTTATAACGTCCTGCAAGTAAATAAATATAGTTGATTATCGGGTTTAGGTAGACCTCATTATTAGTCAAAGCATACATGCGAACGGCGAAATGTTCTTGCTGAATAACCGGAAGGGCATACAAATGGGATTGGTAGTTTTTTAAAATTCTTGCTCCAATATTTCCGTAGGATAATGTGCAAAAAAAAGATAAATATAAAAACAAAAAACGCATCATGCTTATTAAATGTAATTAGTGCTGCAAATATTTGTAAAGTATTAACTATGTAAGGTTAAATTACAATTTATTTTAAGCTAATGAAATTATTCACTTATTTTATACTTCATCCCGCGTATCATTTCTTCGCTTACTGCAAAGCAAATAAGGGGACGTTTCCTTTTATTAAATCTCAATTGATTTAGCACGATACACTATGTCACGACCATTCTTTTTAGCCCTATAAAGAGCTTCATCAGCTGACTGAATTAAAAGCTCAGGCGTGTCTCCGTGTTCAGGAAAAGTAGCAACACCACTGGAAATTGATATTTTTCTATACTCATGTACCGTAAACTGGAATTGATAATTTTTAATCAATTTACGAAACTCATCAATGCGTTTGACTGCATTTTCCAGATTACTTTCCTCCAGAATTATCAAAAACTCCTCTCCTCCATAGCGAAAAGAAAAATCCGTTTCCCTAAAAAATAGTTTGAGGAGCTCACCTATTTTTTCTAAAACAATGTCCCCGGCATTATGACCAAACTGGTCATTAATTAATTTAAAATGGTCAATATCGAATAAAATGATACTAAATTGCTTGTTGTTTCTTTTTGATTGCTCAATTAACCGATGCAGGGTGTCATGAAGTGAATGGCGATTATAGAGTCCAGTTAGCGCATCAATAACCGATAAACGAAGATTCTCATGTTTTAATTTGATATTATTCGCTAAAGTTTTATAACCAGTTCGAATATCCACTGCCAGGTAAATACAATACACCATGGTGAGAATAAATATTCCTATAAAAATCGTATTGTTTTGAGAGATTTGTATCGACTGCCATATTAAGAAGGGAGCTAATGAGAATAAAAGAAAACAGCCGGCTGCGAGATAGCTTGCATGGAGGTTTTGTACCGAGGCACCGGTAATGCCAATGAGCCCCATCATCACCAGCGCTTGGTGTGCCATGTCATGAGGCATTAGAAAACTGCTTATAATTCCCAGCATTAACGCCGTAATGCTGGAGCCTGCGATATAAAAATAATAGTGATATTTAATCATGCTCAAATCGTTTTTAGTGGATTGGTACCATGACGTTGCAAAAATCCCACCAATCAAATTCAGACTGATTATTAAATACCACCAGACCAGATATCGGGTGTCCACTACTCCTAACAGAAAAATAAGCAGAATCGTTGCGTGTAAAAATATCGCAATAAGGCCTAACTTAAGATTATTATACAGAATCTCGGTTAACTCCTTGAATATCGACTCTTCTACATCGTTCTTATCCATCCATTTTTCTGCCTTGAACACAAAAGTACAGCATGTTATGCATATTGTCGGCCAATATGAATAAAACTTGAGCTTTATTTTGTTGATAGGGGAGGTAATTAATAGATCTTTTAAAATATTCCAATGCGACAAGGGTAGAGTCAATTTCTCTTGTTTCGGGCTTTAAAAATAAATCCTGAAGCGCTTGATTTATAACACTATTGAGTAACGGGCGGGCTAAGATTATTGAAATTTTTTAATGTTTAGGTGGAAACGTTTCAGGGGAGTTGAATAACTCTTTTTCTGATGGGTTTTGTTGCGAATTCACATTCCTATCCCTACTTGTAAAAAAATGGTACTTCGTTAGTGTAATGGACGAATTAATTACAGGAAGATCAATTTCTGATGGCACTTGAAATACGATGGTATTAACCGGTTCTGGAGATTGGTGGGGATTTTGAGTTTCATCATTTCTAATAAAGCCCCAGTTTGCTTGAGAATTTATGGGTAATTGTTCCTGAGGTTGAGCAACAAATTGTTGAATATAGGGAGCTTCATCGGAAAAATTAGTAGAAATGAAACGATTATGGGTGAGATTCCCATATTCTGGACTAGAAATGCCGTTATCCAAGGGAATAAGATTAAAATTATTATCATCGAATTGAAAATTAACTTTTGAAGAATTTATTACTGGATTTTGATAGCCTTGCCCATAAGAATAAACGGAATCATTCTGTCCATACGAAATTTCTGAGGACTGAATTAGCGTCGCTGAATTATAGCTATAGTAAATATCTTGGCAAGCCTCATTATTATAATAAGGTATATCAGTGTAATAGTTAGGATCTGTAAATTCATTTGAAGAACAAGGGGTGGGCTCCTGAGAGCATAAAATATAATTATCGATATTTGTATGTAATAATTCCTGCTGGTAATGAACGTAGTCTTGATTTTCTGGTTGTTGAGAGTTTGCATATGCAGTGACTGGAAAACTCACCCCGGTTAAGGGGAGTTGTGATGGCTGATTTGTATTTTTATTATTAATAAATCTCTTTTTAAATTGAGAGGCAAGGGATTGGTAGCTCTTATTTTCAAGTTTATTCCACCCGTATTCAGCCATTTCATCAAAATTTTCATATAGTAATTCTAAAATTTTTCTCTGATCTTTGTTTTTGATATTGTTGACACACTGGAGTGGGCATTGCTTCGCCCTAAGTGCGGG
>JAUXYG010000162.1 GCA_030694525.1 Legionella sp.
ATATTTATTAAGTATTTTTATGGACGTAACATGGAATGAACATCAAAGAGAAAATAGGACAACGAATTAGGCATGAACGAACCACCAAAGGCCTAACGAGAAAGGCTCTTGCAGAGTTAACAGAGGATTTAAAAGTCTCTCGCATCAACAATTACGAGCGCGGCGAAAGAACCCCTGGCCCCGAAGAAATCAAACAACTAGCTAAAGCACTAGAGGTATCTCCATCCTTTTTAATGTGTTTGTCCGACGACAAGCAAGGAAGATTAAATAAAACCCCTGGCTTGGGTGCTCTAATTCCAGTGCTGGATTACAAGCAGGCTGTAAATCCTGTGCTATTTATTCAACAAATCAAAGAGGAACACTACTCTGAAAAGGTTGCATTAATCCCAGTAAGTTCAGGACTGACTGAGCGTATCGGTCCAAATGCCTTTGCGATGGAAGTGAAAGATGACAGTATGACACCGGAATTCCGGGTGAATGATGTGCTCATCATTGATCCTGATACTACTCCAAATCCGGGAGATTTTGTGGTGGCTAAGCTTGATTCTGAAAATGAAGTGATTATTCGCAAATATAAGCAGCTTTCTGCTTCTAAAACATCTCCCGTATTTGAATTAATTGCACTTAATCAAGACTGGGCAAGTGTTCGAGTCGATTCAGATACCAGCTGTGAATTAGTTGGGGCGGTTATAAGTCTAAATAGATCTATTAAATTATGACCTGTTAAGGATGAGTCCAAGGATAATTAATGAAACCGATTTTGATAAACCTACCCATGCCGATAATAACCCCCAGGTTATTAATTAGACCCACCCAAGTAAATGACGGTAAGGCAGTGAATGCCGCTATTTTAGAATCCTATGAAGAACTCCATCGATTTATGGATTGGGCTAAAACAAAGCCCTCTGTAGAAGACTCAGAAGAACAGGCTCGACTCGCTGCTGCCAACTGGATTCTAAAGCGAAATGAAGAACCGTGGCTTCAACTATTTATTTATGACAAAACCACTGGAGAGTTTATTGGCGGAACTGGCTATCATCATATTATTTGGGAAGTACCCTCTGTTGAGACAGGATATTGGATACGCAGCTCACGTGCTAAAGAAGGCTTGATGACCGAAGCGATTAATGCCATTACACAATATGCGTTTAAACAATTAGGCGTAAAACGAATTGCCATTACCTGTGACCTTGATAATAGCAGAAGTCAAATGATTCCAGAGCGGTTGAATTACACTTTAGAAGCAACGCTAAAATCGAATAGAAGAAAACCAATTACAGGTGAAATCAGCGATACCCTTGTCTACGCAAAATATGATCTTGATAATCTACCCAATCTAAACGTGAATTGGCCTACAGAATGAACTCTCTCCAATTCAAGAACCTATGCGAAAATGACCTGGTGCTTCTCTACACTTGGTTCAAAGAACCAACGATTAACCAATTGTATGCTAGAAACCAAGCTTGGTCTCTTAAAGATATTCAAAAGAAATACCTACCCAGAATTTTAGGTCAAGAAAATGTACCCAGCTTTATCATTATCAAAAATGATAAAGCTATAGGGTTTATACAATATTATTGCCTGACAGGATCTTTACCTGAGGGCATAGAAGGTTATACAAACCCTTTGTTTAAAGCATACACTCCAAATCAACTTGCTGGAGTAGATCTTTTTATTGCACACGCAAAAGATCGTGGCAAGGGCATAGGGGAATCTATAATAAACAGCTTTATCTCAGAATATTTAACTCAGTTCCGTGCTGTTCTCGTTGATCCAAATAGTAATAATATTCACGCAATTCGATGCTATGAAAAAGCAGGGTTTGTAACATCAACGTTCAGCCAAGACCCAGACTATATTGTTATGATTAGAGCTTTAACTCCATTTTCATAGGATGCATCGAACTAATGAATGATCAAGAAAAAACCATACTAAATGGTCTAACAAATGACATAAACCAATTATTAGGTTTTCATGAGAACACCCCTAGAATTAATTACGGACCTTGTGGGGTATTTGCTCAGTTATTTTATGAGGCATGGAATAATCGTTTCCCTAAAAAAGTACATATCTGCTTTGTTATGATGCCTTCAGGTGATGAGTGTGATCATGTCGTTATTAGACTTCCAACAGGTGACTTATACGATGGTGGTGTAGGTGTACATTCTGATGATTTCTATACTCCACAATTTATCATAGAAGAGATGCTGGAATATGATCATGCCCTATTGGAAAAATGGTCTTATGGTCTTGACCGTACTTACCCAAGATTCTGCCCAGACTTTGATAAAAACAAAGTTAAAAAATTGATTGATGATCACCTAGATCGCTTATCCATGTTATCAATATTGAATTCATAAAAATGGGTATGGCGAAATGAATTAGGAATCAACAGAAAAAATAAATTTCTAATGAGAGACTCAACAACTAAACATTTTTCGGAGAACAACATGCGATCTCTTTGTCCTGCACCACTAAGACCAGGTGACACCATAGGATTAGTTACTCCATCAAGCCCCTTAATGCCTGGTGCTATTGAAGCAGGTGTGCAATTTTTAGAGAAGAATGGATTTAAAGTGAAACTTGGAAATCATATTTATGATTCAGATCGTTTTCTAGCAGGTAGTGATATAGATCGCGCAAAGGACCTGATGGATTTTTTTAAAGATTCTACGGTTAAAGCGATTATAGCAACGCGTGGCGGCCAAGGTTCCCAGCGACTATTACCTTTACTTGATTACGATGTAATTCGATCTCACCCCAAAATATTAGTTGGATTTAGTGATACAACTGCTTTACAACTCGGTTTGTTGAAAAAAACCAAGCTGGTCACCTACACAGGGTTTACTTTAACCATTCAGCCCAACACCCTGATTGAACAAACATTGATGGCTTGTTTATTTGGAAAATCTTATCGAATCACTGAGGGAGTATGCGTTTGTCCAGGAACCGCTAAAGGTCCCATAGTTGGGGGGAATTTAACATTACTCACAACGTTAATGGGAACTCCTTTTCAACCCGAATTTGAAGGAGGTATTTTAATGATAGAAGATATTAATATTGAACCTTACAATCTTGATAGAATGCTCTCTCAATTGGACTTAGCTGGTGTTTTTAATCAAGTAGCGGGTATTATCATTGGTCAATTTGAAAATTCCACAGGAAAAGACTCAAATTCTCTGGAAGGTACTGTTGATGACGTAATTAATGAATGGAGCTCTCATTTTAAAGTCCCTTGCATTAAAGACTTTCCTTATGGTCACGGCGCAAAACGATGCGTTCTACCAATTGGGAAAGAGGTTATATTAGATGCGGGAAAAAGCACTCTTTCCATTTAATAAGTTCAGGTTAAGGGTCGGGCACCTTCTTGGCTTCCCTAGTACATCAATATGCTATCATTAAAAATGACTATTTATTTGAGATGTCATATGAATTTTAAAATTACCGAACATTATGCAAGAGGCGAAGAAAAACTTATTGCTGAATTTAATGAATTAAATGACGCAAAATTTTTTATGACAAAAAAATCATCTATAAATGATGTGGAAAGAAAAAAAGTTATTTATAGACTATATGATGACCATGAACTATTACATGAATTAAATAACGAGAACATTTCCATAACCCATGCCAAATACGCAGAGGGTAATGGTGATTTTAATAATGCAGCCCCATTTATTTTCCAAGTCATGATAAAAACCCTGGATTCTTTAGAAAGAAAAACAATTGCTCAATTTAATGATAAAAATGATGCAATTCTATTTGTCGCTTGTAAATTCGAGAATGATAATACGATGCATGATAATGATTTGCTCTTAATATTTAAGGATAAAATTTCAATTGATACGGTAAACAAAACCATCATTGCAAATCGAAAAAATGAATCTAGTGGATCCAGCGGCAACGAGAAAGGATCAACATATAAGCTAAGCCCATTATCAACCAGGCCAACACCTGGCGGTGGCCCTGCAGATTATTGGGTTAAGAATGAGGATGAGGATGAATAAACAAGTATTGCGCATGGAACAGGTTGTACAGTCGTATGTAGCAGATAAACAATTCATGGGATCAATTCTTGTAGCACAACATGGGCATATTATTCTGGATAAAGGTTATGGCTACGCCAATCTTGAGTGGCAAATACCTAATACAACAACTACAAAATTTCGCATCGCCTCCCTCACAAAGCAGTTTACAGCCGTAGCGATTTTATTGCTTGAAGAACAGGGTAAGCTTAAAATAAGCGATTTCATTAATAAATACATGCCAGATGCACCTTCTGCTTGGGAAAAGGTATCTCTCTTCCATTTGTTAAACCACACTTCTGGAATTCCTAGTTACACCAGTTTCCCAGACTTTGCTGCATTTACTACAAGTACCAAAACACCAGAACAACAAATCGATTTTTTTCGCAACAAACCATTAAATTTCCAACCCGGTTCAGACTTTGAGTACAACAACTCGGCCTATGTGCTCCTCGGCTATCTTATCGAAAAAATAAGTGGTCAAAGCTTTGCAGATTTTGTTGTTCATAATATCTTCAAACCTCTTGATATGAACGATTCAGGATATGACTCCCATTCTGAGATAATATTACATCGCGCGTCTGGCTATATGGTGAGTCCCAATGGACTTTGTAATGCAGATTACTTAGATATGAGCATCCCCTATTCAGCGGGTTCTCTTTACTCTACTACTCACGATTTGCTGCTATGGGAACAAGGATTGTTCGGAGGACAAATACTATCACCGACATCACTAGAGAAAATGATTGAACCTTTTAAAAATGATTATGGCTTCGGAGTAAGAATACATTCTTTAGATGGGCATAAATCAATAACACATGCCGGTGGCACCAGTGGATTCAATACAAAACTAATCTACTCGCCAGATGACAAGTTGACAGTAATCGTACTGGCCAACCTAAATGCATTAGGTTATGTTGCGCAGGATCTAGCTTTGAAAATGGTAACCATAGCTCATGGCAAAGCGGTTGTATTACCCTCAGAGAAAGAAGAAATAAATGTATCATCTGAAACACTTGCTCAATATGTTGGTACATATAACATTGAGCCTTATGTTGGTGCATACGGCTTAACACCCTTAAAGCAACTGGTTATTTCTCTAGAAAATGGCTACTTAGTGGCGCAAGAAACAAATCAACCAAAAACACAACTTTTTCCCGAATCAGAAACTAAATTTTTTGGGAAAATACCAGACATCCAAATTAATTTTTTCAAAAATAAACAAGGTCAAATCTCTCACTTGGAATTGCACCAGGATGGGGAAGTTTCAACTGGAATAAATCATCAGCTATGAAAACTGCCTATGAATCCACTTTTTAAATTATGAAATAACTGGAATTTTCATTATGCCCAAAAGCACCGTTCATCACCCCATAAACAAACCCAATTTTTTCTTAATAACAGGTGGCCCAGGCGCTGGGAAAACCTCTGTATTAAATGAATTAAACAAACAAGGCCAACTTGTTGTGCCTGAAGTAGCTCGCAAAATTATCCAAGCTCAAAATGCCGTTGGTGGCAATGCAACACATTCTGGCAATAGAGATAATTTTTGTGATTTAATGCTTGAACAGTCCATAGCAGATTTTAAAAGAATGGAGCTGGTGAATCAGCCCGTTTTTTTTGACCGTGGCATTCCGGACTTATATGGTTATTCCCAACGATTTTGTGGCAAAATAAATACCGAAATAGTGCGAGCCACTCAGCAATATCGATATAGCACTTCAGTTTTTATCTTCCCACCATGGCCTGAGATATATAAACATGATTTGGAAAGACAACAAGATTTTCAGGAAGCAATAGAAACCTGGAAAGCGATTAAGGAAGCACATACTGTCTGTGGCTATGACTTAATCGAAGTACCAAAAGATACTATCAAAAATAGGGTTAATTTTATTTTGCAATTAATGAACCTGTATAATCGATGAAAAAGGATTGCCCTAGAAATGCTGTATTATTTATAGTCATTTACTAACGGGCCACCAGAGAGAGCGGTATAAAGAAATATGATTGACCCCATAAAACAACTCAATATATGGATAGATGAGGAGCGTCATAAAGGTGCGCCCAATCCTCAACAAGCAGTCCTGTCTACTGCAACAAAAAAGTCCATTCCCCATGCACGAGTGGTCGCTATTCGTGAGATTAGTGAACAAAGCTTATTGTTTTTCACTCAAAAAGGCACCCGAAAGGTGGCCGAGTTAACCACTAATCCGATTGCTTCGCTCACTTTTTGGTTCGAGTTGTTACAGCGTGAAGTGATTATTGAAGGCGTAGTTGAGTCTTTATTGCCTGAGGAAAATGAACGATATTGGCAAACATATCCCCGCGAGGCGCAGATTAGATTTTATAGCTATGCAGCTACTTCATCCCAACCCATTTTAAACAAGCATCAACTCGAAAAGAAAAAGAAGGACATTGACGTTAATTATCAGGACAAACCGCTACCAATGAGCGAATTTTATTGTGGATTTAGAGTAAAACCTATACGTATGGTATTTTATGCTTATCGCACTGATGAACTATCAGATGTGCTTGAATATCGCTATGTCGATAATAGCTGGATTAAAACGTTGTTATCTCCATAATTTACCTCTTTTTTTGGTTAAATTATTTGGAACGATAACACTCTGAACAATGCTCAATCATTTCATATTATGGTAAAACCGAGAATACTAATGAATTACAAAATTGAACACATTTCAGCTGATGAAGCTGAGCTTTTGTGTCGTCAGATTACAACAGACTTACCTGAATATTTTGGATTGCCAGAGTGTAATGAACATTATGCGCTAGGGGTTCGATCACGCATTAATTTTGCGGCCAGATCAAATGAGACTTATGTGGGGCTATTAAGCCTTGATTTTCCATACCCTGCAAACAGCAATATCTATTGGATGGGAGTTTTACGAGCATTTCATAGCCAAGGAATAGGATACCTATTAATCCAGGAAGCGGTAAAATATGCACGACAACAAAGTGCCTCTACCATGACGGTTGAAACTTTGGCTCCAGCAGAATCTGATGAAAATTATCTAAAAACCTATAACTTTTATAAACATATAAGTTTTAATCCCTTACTGAATTTAAAACCTGCAGGTTATGAATGGAATATGGTTTATATGGCTTTGAATCTAAATCAATTCAAAAGCCGATCACATAATCAAACCATCTCTATAAGGGCATTTGTTGCTGAGGATATTCCCCTTATCGTAAGTAATTTCGCCAAACACCACTGGCCTAAACCGCCATCTACTTTTGAAGCCTACCTTCATGAACAAAAGCTTAATGAACGTATCGTCTGGATCGCTTTTTATAAAAATGAATTTGCTGGTTACATCACACTGAAATGGAATTCTTTATATCAATCATTTAAAAATCAAAGCATCCCTGAAATTATGGATCTAAACGTACTACCCCCTTATCGTAACCATGGAATTGCTACAGCGTTACTTGATATGGCAGAGCTTGAGGCAGTTAAGAAACAAAATAAAGTAGGTATTGGAGTTGGGCTTTATGATGGCTATGGCAGTGCGCAGAGATTGTATATTAAAAGAGGTTATATACCCGATGGGTTAGGTGTTACTTACGATTATAATCATGTTACTCCCGGTGCCGATGTTTGCCTTGATGACGATTTAGTACTTTGGTTTACTAAGGAGTTTTTGTGAAACTAAAAGTGAATTATGACAACTGAACCTGTGTCAGGAAATGACAATCTGAATAAAGAAATCATCCAATGGGGTTGCAAATACCTTTCATCCCATGGGTATACACTTAAAAGCAACCTGCCAGAAAGTGTGCAAGAAACACCTTGGTCTTATGTGGTCCGTTTTGCAACCTCTGATGGTTACATTTATTTGAAACATACTCCAGAGCTCCTTGCATTGGAGGCGACCATTATCCAAACTTTGCATGATCAATTTCATGCTTCTGTTCCAAAAGTTATCGCGCGCAATGCTGAGTTAAACTGCTTTTTAATGGAAGATGCGGGCAAATCATTAAGAGGAATGCTAAAGAATAAATTCGATGAAGCATTGCTTTGCAAAGCTATTGACCAATTTACATCACTTCAGATATCAGTTGCAGATCGTGTAGATGTTTTTCTTGATATCGGAGTTCCAGATTGGCGATTAGATAAATTTCCTGATTTATACAAGGAGCTGATTTCACAAAAAGATTTATTGATCGCTGATGGACTATCAGAAATAGAAATTAGTCAGTTGGAGGCGCTGCTTCCAAAAGTTTCACATTTATGTAAAAAATTATCTGACTATTCTATCAAACAAACCATTGTTCAACCTGATTTTAATGACAATAACACGCTCATAGACCATATATCGCAAGATATCACCATCATTGATTTGGGTGAAATAGTGATTTCGCATCCATTTTTTTCACTGTTAAACTGTTTACTACAAATTAAAAAACATCATGCACTAACAGACAAAGATGATACCTATCTGAGGCTCAAGGATTGTTGTCTTAAAAATTATTTGAATTTTGAATCTAAAAAGCACTTATTAGACGCTTTTTCAACGGCACGCATATTATTTTTTATTTATGGTGCATTGAGCAGTAATCGATTGATGAGCGCATGTGATAAGGCAAAATTTACATCATCATTTCAAAGGCATGGAAAACCCAGTAATCCACTGAAAGAATTTATAGCCGCATGTAATGCGAAGGATTAACCATGACATTTAAAGCAAACTGGGAAAAAGTAGATCAGAAAATTCAGCTACCCGTTCAGACTATTGAATCTATGGTAAAGATGGCCTTTCCTAATAAAAAGATATCTTCATATAAGATAATTTCTGGTGGCTGCGCCAATCTAAACATTCAAATCAACCTGGAGCCAGATAACACACTCTATATTTTGCGCGTTTATTTGCGGGACAAAGAGGCTGCATACCGTGAAAAAAATTTGGGCCTTCTTTTAAAAAAAACCATTCCAATACCACATGTTTATTTTATTGGGGATTATGATAATTATCGCTTTGCAATCACGGAATACATCCACGGAATTACCCTCCGTGATCTGTTACTGGGTAATCAATCCTACGACCTGAATTCGATT
The DNA here is from genome assembly GCA_030694525.1 of Legionella sp. GTDB lineage: Bacteria > Pseudomonadota > Gammaproteobacteria > Legionellales > Legionellaceae > Legionella. The sequence goes on from JAUXYG010000162.1 coordinate 9,103, forward strand.
ATGTTTTCTGTAGGGAAGATGCTATCTATCATTCAAACTAACCGCTTTGACTCTGCTGGTTTTTTCAATAAAGAATTAATGGTAGCTGAAATTACAACCAAAGATGCCTTGCTGCAATATGATCAAGAGAGTTTAAATCATACATTAGTGATTCAAACCTTAGGCAACGAAGTCATTACAAAGATAAAGCTACATATAGATCACTTTAAATCTTATATTCCAGATGGTCATGATAATCACTTAGTTCATGGAGACTTTGATCCCGCTAATATTTTGGTTGATAAAAAAAATGGGCAATGGGAAATTACAGGGATTTTAGATTGGGAATTTTCTTTTTCTGGTTCTCCCCTTTGGGATGTGGCCAACATGCTCCGTTATGCACATCAAATGCCTGTCCAATTTGAAGAATCTTTTTTAAAAGGGTTAAAGGAAGGTTATACTCTTCCACCAGACTTTCGCATTAGTATCTACTTACTTAATCTGTCATCCCTACTTGATTGCCTCGCGCGGTGTCCTTATGGTCCACATTCAAATCAGTGTAGTGATATTCGTGCACTTATTAATTTTTTCATCAAGCAACTGGATAATGCATTATGAGTACTCAAAGAATAATTGAAGTTGTTCCTTATAATCCAGAGTGGCAAAATTTATTTAATATGGAAACAAGTCGTATCCAAGAAGCGCTTGGAGAAAATTGTGTTGGCATTCATCACATTGGATCCACTTCTGTGCCAGGTCTAGCAGCGAAACCGGTGATTGATATGATCCCAGTAGTTCGTGACATCATGAAAGTCGACAACTCTAACAATGCTATGCAGCTATTAGGTTATGAAGCAAAGGGTGAGTATGGAATTACATTTAGGCGATACTTTCAGAAAGGGGCTGAATTTAGAACCCATCATGCTCATGTATTTGAAGAAGGCAGTCCTGAAATTGAAAGGCACTTAAAATTTCGTGATTGGATGAGATCCCATCCCACTGACCTGGATGCTTATGCAGCACTGAAGCAAGAATTGGCTAAAAACCATCCCAATGACATCATGGCTTATTGTCTAGGCAAAGAGGAATTTATTGCAGACATTGATAATAAAGCGGGGTGTTTTGGACTTCGCATAGTGAAATCATTAACTCCTCATGAATGGGAAGCAGTGCGTCATTTTCGCCAACACTATTTTTTTGATAAAGTGCCTGTATCAGATCCATATACCTGGACTTTTGAGCACGAAGATCATGTCCACTTTATTCTTTACAAAGGAAGCCAGATTAAGGGTTATGCTCATATTCAATTTTGGCCAGGGCAAAGAGCTGCGCTTCGTATCATGGTGATTGAAGAAGATTCGAGGAATCAGGGAATAGGCGGAGCATTTCTAAAACTTTGTGAACGTTGGCTATATCAACAAGGCCTAGTTGTATTGCAAATGGAGTCTTCACCCGAAGCGAAAAAATTTTATGTGCGCCAAGGATATATCGAAATGCCATTTAACGACCCTGAAAATGGCTTAAGCTTCCCGCAAGATATCCCTATGGGTAAAATGCTAGTTAAAAATAATATTACATAGAGACAGAAAATCATGGCAAAAATGCATGAAAACGAGCTTGAAATAGACGAAGGTCTTGTCCATAAACTTCTTAAATATAAGAGGAAAGACTAGTGACTATTAAAGAGATTCAATTCCAACACAAAATTATTAAAGCAACTCCGGATGATTATCCCATAATCCAACGTATGTGGCCTTTTTATGTCTATGACATGGGGCGTTATTGTGGATTAAACAAGGGTTGGGAGTGTCCAGTAAATCCAGAATTTACTCCAGATGATTTAACCTCTTATTTTATAAACCCAAGAGAAGCATTTCTCATCAAAGTGAAGGATGAACTAGCAGGCTTTATTCTGCTCAATAAAGTAGGAACGCAAACCAATATTGATTGGAATATGGGAGAATTTTTTATCCTTGCAAAATACCAAGGGAAAGGTATTGGGCAAGGAGTTGTTCATGAACTATGGAAAACACACCTAGGGATTTGGGAGATATCGGTAATTCCTGAGAATAAACCCGCTTTAGAGTTTTGGCGTAAAGCCATTTCTACTTTTACAGCAAGTAACTATACCGAAGAAATCAAAGCGATTAAAAAGGACTCACATCAACTAGAACGTTATATTTTAAGCTTTGATACAGACAGCCACTCATCAATTAACAACACTGATGATGACAGCAGCTTAAAAATTTCCTTTGTTGATAGCTTAAGTGATGAGCTTGACAAGCGTATGACAGATGGGTTCATCACTTATGAAACAAGCCATGGAATCGATGTGAATTACAAACGCTTTTCAGTAATACTATCAAAGGAAAATAATATTGTTTGTGGCGTGATCAATGCCTTCACTGCCTTTGCCGAAATCTATGTTGATGATATTTGGGTAGATAGTGCCTATCGTGGCAGAGGGTATGGAAAAAAATTATTACAGACTCTTGAAGATCATTTTAAAGGACAGGGATTTAATAACATCAATCTAGTGACCAGTGCTTTTCAAGCCCCAGACTTTTATAAAAAGTGCGGGTTCACAGCCGAATTTACTCGAGTAAATAAAATTAATCCTCAGCTTTCAAAAACATTCTTTGTGAAATTTTTTGAAGAAGGAATCCAAACTCAAGGTTTACTTAAGTATTCAGAGTAATAATTATAAATAGCAACAATGATGATTTCGGATAAAAAATGATAACAATTGATCTCCTTAAAAATCACCAAAACTCAATTCCTGGACTTGCCGCAATTTGGCATGAAGTTCTTGGTAAAATATGGGTGCCTGATGTTCCTATTGAACGAATCATTCAAAAATATGACTCCCATTTAAGTGACACTCAATTACCTATAACTTTTGTGGCAATAGATGGTGAGAAGACTATAGGTATGTGTAGTTTAAGAGAAAATGATGGAATACGACCAGACCTAACACCTTGGCTAGGATCACTTGTTGTATCTCCTGCCTACCAAAAACAAGGGATAGCCCCATTGCTTATTGAGACAACCCAACATAAGGCAAAGGATTTGGGTTTTAAAAAAATTTACCTGTTCGCTTTTGATCCCACCATTCCTGATTATTATTCTCGTCTTGGATGGAGCGTAATAGGAATTGATGAATTCAAAGGACACACTGTGACCGTAATGGAGTTTCACTTATGACAAAATCCTTGGATACCTATTTAGATTTATGCACCCAAGTGTATGATTTGAGCAAACCAACTCCTCCTAAGGATGCCTATGACTTCTATTTGAGTTATGTTAGAGAAACTAATGGACCTATTTTAGAGCCGATGTGTGGAACAGGTCGATATCTTCTTCCGTTACATGCAGAAGGATTTCCTATAGAAGGCTTTGATGCCAGTCAAGCCATGTTGGATGCATTACATGCTAAAGCGAAATGCCAGAATATTAATCCTCATGTTTGGCATGGCTTCATAGAAGATCTTAAGATTTCGAAACAGTATGACTTAATCTTTATTCCCAGCGGGTCTTTTGGCTTAATCATTGACTTAGCTGCTATAAAAAATGCTTTAAAAACAATTTATAATCTTTTATCAGATAAAGGCATGTTTGTTTTTGAAGTAGAAACATTGAAAGCCGTACCTAAAGAATTAGGAATTTGGCGCGGTTCCAAGTGGCAAAGACCTGATAATAAGATAATCCTGTTAAGTCAGTTGGCTATGCTTGAGAAGTCTATATGTTATTCTATCGGCAAATATGAACTCGTTGATTCTAATCGTATCGTCCAAACTGAAGTTGAAGAATATAAAATTCGCATTTACGATGACCCTTCCTTATTGCTTAACATACTTAGTGAAGTTGGTTTTAAAGACATCCAATTACTAAAGGCCTTTGATAGAGATGCTCTGTATGAAGAACATGATGAAACTATTGTTTATGAATGCAGAAAATAATCATTAAAAGCGCTCTCCTGGAGTTAATGTGTGAAAAATTATCAGATAGAGTCGATTTGCTCTTACTTTAAACTAGGCATGCCCACAAAGCCTCCCAAAAGAATTTATGGAGGACTACTCCACGTAATGTGGCACCTACAGACTGATAAAAATATTTATGCAGTAAAACAGTTATCCAAGGATATCAATCTTTCAGATGATCATATTGTTGAAAACTATAACCTTACCGAACATATTGCTTCTCAATTTATTCAAAAGGGTATCCCTGCTGTTTGTGCCACTGAACAAGCAGGTAACTATTTATTTATAATCGATGACGTAGGATTTTTGGTGTATCCGTGGATTGTTGCCAAAGCACTGGATAAAGACATTGTATCGGAATCTCCGGCCCTGCAAATTGCAGTGATTTTAGCTCGTTTGCATGAGATTAATCTACAAGTTCCAGAGATTTTAGAGCCCGAATATGATATTCATACAAACGATAATCTTATTGCCTTAACTCAAAGAGCCGAAGAATACCGTTGCTCATTCTCCATGCTTTTAAATATGCATCTTGCAGATTTACTCAGTGCAAATACGGCTTACCATCAGGCGGTTCCAGTTCTTAAAAAACATAGTGTTGTAAGTCATGGTGATTTGGACCAAAAAAATGTTTTATGGGATAAGGCTAATAATCCAATTCTCATTGATTGGGAATGTGCCCGCAAATTGAATCCAACTTATGAAATCGTAAATGGCAGTTTAGATTGGAGTGGGATAACGACACAATTTAATCCCGAGTTGTTCAATAAAATGATTCAGACCTACAAAATCGCTGGAGGCATTATCAACAAATCAGATTTTGAAGCATCGTTCTATGACGTTTTAGGAAATTGGATAAATTGGTTCGCCTATAACATAGAGCGTTCTTGCAACCCAATAGACTCCGAACAGCGTTTAATGGGAATAGAACAAGTAACCCAAGTTATACCTACAATATTGCGTATAAACGACTTAATTAAAAAGCTAGTATGATTGAGGCGAACCTTAAAAAATGACTTATAAATTATCCTTTGAGAGCAACCCAAATCAAGAAGACATTCAAGTTCTTGGTAATGCTATTATGGAACAAGCTACCCAGATAAAGGGATTTAATCCTTTGGATTTTTTTGCTTTCTTCATCCGTGATGCAGAGAATACCATTGTGGGTGGCAGTAATGGGTGTGCACTTTATGGATGTCTTTATATCGATCAGCTTTGGGTAAGTGATTTGCTACGAAAACAAGGTTGGGGAGCAGCACTTATAGAAGCAGCTCTTCAATATGGTAAAGAAAACGGCTGTACTTTTGCCACCGTCAATACATTTGATTGGGAAGCTCTTGGTTTTTATCAAAAACTTGGTTTTAAGATTGAATTTGAAAGGCATGGATTCCTCAAAGATTCAGTATTTTATTTTTTACGCAAGAATTTCTGATCTTCATATCAATCTTCACCTGGAAGTTTTGGTTTGAGTGTAGTTTGAAAGGGAGATGGTGAACTATGCTCTTTTCCTTGTTGGCTTTCAGTTGCCACTGGATCAACAGGACGTATTTCTTCTAAAACACGGCTTTTGAATCTTTGAGTTATTTCTTGCCCTGTTGGAGCTACTTTATTAGTTTCTGTGTTGTGCTTATGCTCTAAAGTCACCGCTCTATCTTCTGATTCATTACCTAAATCGGAAAGATTATCTTTTCTTGTTGGCTCCATGACCAGCGTTTTTTTCAGTTCAACAGATGAATTAAGCGCAGAAAGCCGAGACTCTACATATTTACCAATAACAGCAGTACGTTCTTCCTCGCCTTCTTTCCATCCAGGCTCTACATTTTTAGCAAGACCAAATTTTTGAAAAAACCAATTAAAGGCATGTTCTAATTTCACTTCTGGACCCACAATTAATTCAGCAAGAACATGTCCATATCCGTGGGGAGACTTATTAAGCTCCTCGTTACCATTAGCAAGTAAAACAACAGAAGATTTGGTTTCCATATCCATTGCAACCCACCCGCGCCACTGGTTCATGTCACCACTATGGAAAGCTGTTGTGACCTTACCTTGCTCATCTAATTGCAATCCAAAACCTAATCCCCATGCGAGGTGTTGTCTGTCTTTATCTGATACCTTCAAATCTTTAGCCCATTGATCTTTCATCAAGGATATTTGAGGCTTAAAAGCTTCATGCAATGTTTCATTTTTATGAGTATGCTCTGTAACAGAAGTTACCTCAGCAAGTTGCTCATCTGATAGTCTATTAATTGGTTTATCTTCAGTTACATCAGCGAATCTATGCTGTAGTTCCTCTAATTTGGACTGATCTAATTTGATCTGGCGCAGAGTATTATCTAACTTATTGTAGTAAAAAAAGCACGTTTCAGTAAGAATATATCGTGAGGTTATTGAGTCTTTTTGATTTTCATTTGTCGGATTTTCAGACATTTTTATCAGACCACATACTTGCATCCAGGCTGAGGTTAAACGAGCATAATCACTTGGCGTAGTATGTAGGGTATTCGCTGCATGGGATTTATCCTCAGTACTTCCGGGAGCTACAAAGCTGCTATGTGCCATATTCAAAGGTTGAAAAATCTCTGCCTTGGCAAGCTTTTCAAGTGACATGTTTTGATCTTTTTCGATGGCCTTTTGTAAATAATATAAGGCCGTATTTCCATAAGAATAGGCTGTTCCTGGTGGAAACTCCAATATTGGTACGCCATTAATAGGTATGCCTGAACTGTGAGATAAAACCATACGAGGAGTTATTTTATTTGCTTCTTCAATAAAATCTTTACTAACTTCCTTACCTAAATTATTTTTATAGAAGTCTTGTATTGGTAGAATTTCTGAAATTGGGGTGTCTAAAGTAAATGGCTTGGTAAATTTTTTATCAGATATCATTTTAAGTACTAAATAGGAAAATACAGCCTTACTAAGGGATGCAGCTCCAAAAATTGTATCTGGCTCTACTTTGGCTCCTGGAGTTTCAAAGTATACATCGGTTTTTCCTATTACCTCGGGTCTAATAGGCTCTCCTGGTTTAAAATAGGCAATAGATGCACCTGGAATTCCTCCTTTAATCATTCTCTCATCAATTTCTTCTTTATTCTTCATAGTTATTTTATTCGCAAGGTGTCGTTAATTTATTATACAATATTTTAGTGTAACTGATTTTGAACTACCCCACTTGTTACAATTTTTTTACGATATAATTTGTCAAATTCTATAAAGAACCATAGAGGCATACAGAATGAGCACAGTTAATATATTGGTTGATAATAGTCCTAGTGATGAAAGTAATGCTCGCTTAAGAAATGGAATAGTAGATTTTAATGCTAAATACCTCCATGAAAAAGCCAGTCCGTTTAGTATTTTCGCGCAAAACAATAAAAATGAGATCATAGGTGGTGCTACTATTTGGGAGCATAGTGATGCATTTTACATTGACATATTATGGGTTGATGAGAATTACAGAGAACAAGGTGTAGGATCTCGATTACTCAATGAACTATTTAATCAAGCAACCATTAAGCATGTAAAAAAAATCTTTGTTGATACCTATGAGTTTCAGGCCGTTGATTTTTATAAAAAACAAGGTTTTTTCGTAATTGGACGACTTGAAGACTATTTATTAGGGCATGACAGAATTTATTTAAGAAAAAACTTAGGTTAATTAAAAAAATTATTTCTATTACTAATTACTCCTACTGTATGTGTGACAATTTTTCCGTCCAGAGAGGTAGCAGCCTGTGTAACAGAAATAAAACTAAGTGATCCTGATACTACAGAACAACTCAGCGATATTGTGACTAAATATAATCCTTTGAGAACTACACCTAATCCAGATAATCAGTAACACTCACGGGGATACCTCCGATAATGCCAAGAGAATTAGAACCAATTCCTTATCTTAAATTTATTTCACTCACCAATAAACAGAAAGAACCAGTCTATTAACCTTGAAGCTGCAACTCCTTCAAGATAGATAAATCCACTAACTACCTGACTCAGCAGTAATGTATTCACATCCAATATTTCTGCAAGGGTTTTCAAATCATAATTACCGTGTGTCAGAATAAATTCAATTAAATATTTTTGCGCTTCTTTTCTACGCTCAAAATGTACACCAACTTCTGATGCACAAACTTCGGCTAAACATCCCATGTAACAATCTCCCGTTTATTCCAACAACAGGGGCTTATTCATTACCCCTGAAAGCAGTAAAACATACTGTAGTGGGTAAAAAAATTAGTTTTTTTACCTAGAGAATGTTGGGAATAAAATGCAGAATTGTATTACTAATAGTCAATATAAACTTTTAGTCCAGGGCGTATGTTAAGCAGTAATTGTTTCAATTATTGTGTTTTTTGGGGCTTTTGTATTATCAATGAGATTACGAATTTTTCC
>JAUXYG010000176.1 GCA_030694525.1 Legionella sp.
AACATCTTCATGATGAGAGATTAATTAGTGATAAGGAGTATGCTAAATCCGTTTTTCCTGGAAATGGTTAAGTCTGTTTTCTTCATTATTTTCCCATACGGGCGATTCTTGCTCCTTGCTCCATAACTTGTGCTCCCGAACGAGCAACCTTATCACTTTGCTCACCTGATGCTGCTACTAATCCTGTTAATGCTGCACCTGCCTCTCCACCAAAATGGCTAGATACTCTTAAGAGCAACATAGGTGCGATAAAATAAAACAGTACAGCCGCATTTCTCATGGCAGATACCGCATCGTTTTGGCCTAGAGGATCAAGAACACTCCGTTCAACGAAACCCACAAGATGCCAGAGGTATTGCATAAAAATCGCCATGATAAAAAGTCCGCAGATGCTGCCTAAGGCTTTAGGGTTATAGCCACTTAAAGCAAGAACTACAGGAGTGATAATAATAAGAAAAAAATAAAGGAAGGCTTGCATCACGGGGAGTGTTTGCATTATTGCTTCTCGTTTTAATGGAGTAGAAGTCCATGATTTTGTCCATTGCCCCATGTTAACCAGTCCATGAGATATAGCATCACCGAATGCACCATTAGTATTATCCATAAGATTTTTAACACTGTTGGCTTGCATATCACGGCTATCATTAAGCAGCATTTTGGCGATGTAATCTTCTGAACTTAATTGCGATCCCCACGCTTTGGGATGGTTAGTTTTAAAAGTCCGAACTCTGTCTAACACAGCGAAATAATTCAGATGGCTATCAAAAACACTGGCTTCATTAGCGACTTTCACCAAATCTGTTTTTAGTTTACCCCACCATTGATTACATGTTGGATAACCTTGCTCTGGCAAGTGTTTTGAATCAATATCACCTCTTTGAGCCGCCTTTTCCAAATTGCTATTGGGAGCTTCTTTAAAACTAAATCCTGGTACAGGTTGTCGGGCATGAATTTTTCCGTAGTACAGAGTTTGATAGACTTTTGAACCTATCCATTTCAGATCTTCTTCACCACCATATTTTTTTAGGATTTCTTTTACCTTGGCCTTGTCATATGGTTCATTGTAATAACTGTTTCTGGCTTCCAAAAAACATTGCCTGTGAAATTTTAGGGCCTGCTCCCGAACTTCTGTTGGTAGATATGTGGAAATTAAATCCCCTTCGATGGCTTGTAAACTATCGGTACAGCCTGTTACTTTCATCAAACCGTAAGTGATTCCAGTCATATAGTTTTGCAAAATGGCAAATCCTATAGGCATTTTGACACTAGGGGTCAAGACATCTGCAAATGCTTCATCATAAGTAGTACCTGTATCTTTTAAAGTAGAGGTCTTTGCATCTGAACCTTTTTTAATCCCGCACATAGGTTTAAAGCTCAATGCTTTTTCTTCTAAAGGCACACAGGGATAAACAAAGATTCCACATATTAAGAATGTCATGGCCAGTTCGTAAAGAAAATTATTCAATGCATGTTCAGCTGCATGATGAGTGGATCCGGCTGGAGCCAGGACATTTTTCAAAAATCGATAAGCCACCATGAGAAAGCCAAGATAAAGTAGCCCTGTTTGCCACAGGGCATTGAACAACACCTCATATTGCTGCCAACCTAAATAAGTGGTATAGAGGGATAATGGACTAAAAACTACCATATCAATCTCCTTTGAAGTTGGTTTGGGGTTTCACATACACAGCTCCATTTTTCACACTTGATTGCTCATGATCATCACCGGGTAAACCTTTGGCTATTTCATTAGAGCGCATGTCCATTAACATAGTTAGAGTTTCTGTCATCATTTTTTTGCGTACTTCACTTTCAAATGCCAGTGAATGAATATCGTCATCCAGCTTTTTTAATGCAAACCGCACCATATCCAAGGCAGGTTTCAGGTTTTGTACTTCTTGTACTTGTAATCCAGCTTGGAGAATTTTGCGCATCATCAATGCCTTATCCAGCATGTTTTGCACAGCAATTTGTTCGGCTAGTTTGGATACTGTGAGTATTTGTTCTTCACGAGGTAAACGTTGAATAGTGATGATGATTTCATCTGTAATCATCAAATTAGATGCGCTCACTAATCTGAGTTTTTCTTCAGTCAAAGGCCATTGTTTATCAACCAATTTCCACAGTGCCTTAGCTACATTAGAGGTGCATGTGTTGCTACTGTCGCAGCTTTGTAATAAAGCAGATAATCCTATACCTGCTTTGGCATCATGTTTGGTTTTATCGTTTTTATCTTCACTGGCGCTGACATGAATATCTCCTAAAATTTTTACTGCCCAGTCAGCAGCCTCCATTGGAGTTTTCCAGTTCTTAGTCATTGGTGTGATTACATCTGCTTTTTTATCGTTATTTAAAGGTTTTCGGTTTAATAGAATGTTGTAACCTGCAATAACCACATCATTAATAACTTTAATTGGTCTTTGATACTTACCACCTGCATTACCTGCTTCATGTCCAATCCAGGGTAAGCCATATTCATCTCTTTTCTTTGCGATGTTTTTGGCAGTTGCAGTAACATCTACATTTTCTGTTTTTGCACGTCTAGCAGCATCTAGCCAACCTTGACTGTCTGAAACTGATAACATGCTTTCCATAGGCGATTGACCTTCTTCCAGAGTCTGTTTAACGTCCTGGCAATCTTTCACTTTGACGGCAAATTCATTTAGCGCACCAGATGCCGTATTTTGCAAAACGTTATAAAGAGCTGGCATGGACTGCTGTAGCTTATACATGGGGTAACCAGCTACAGAGCCTTTTAAATTATCAATAATTCCTCCAGGTATATTCATTGCTGAAGATTTCATATCCTGAAAAGTATTGGTGATGGAAACTACAGGATTAAAACCACTGCAGGTAAAACCCAGACGTGCGTCAACATTTCCTCCTATAGTTATGGTTTGATCGTTATTAACAGGAGGTATGTACAAGTTAGATGAACCACCCAATTTATAATAGTAGTCTGACTCATTAGGCATAAATGAATCGGCAAATAAGATTGATGGCAGGAAACAAATAATCAGGGTAATTGTTGTTTTATTCATAATTTCTTCCTATCGTTTTTGAGGTTGACCTACTTTGGGAAATGACAGGGCGCGGATGTACTTTCCTTCATGATCAACACAGCCACGATATTTACGCCAAACCACAAAGACATAATTTCCATTTCCTGCTTTATCATCTTCTATGCCCATATCACTTGAGTCAGTGGGGTTTATATTACGATTCTTGGGATAGACTTCCTGCCAAATTACCTGTTTACGTTTTGGATCAAAAATCACGTTGGAAACTATACAATTTGGACCACAAGAATTGTTGGTACTTTGAGTGACATGCAGGCTATTTTTGTTGGTAACGATATCAGCAGCATGCATGGCAGCTACAATTGAGGCACGAAATCGTGAGGGTTGAGTTACTCTCATTAATCGTGGAATTTCATGTCCCCAGATATCAGTCTGACTGCCAATATCGTGGTTAAACAGTAATTGAGGATGAGTAGCCATATAAGCAATTTCAGCTATTTCAGTTCTATCAGAGACAGCATCAGCTTCACTAATGTAATAGGGAAATCCAAATCGTGTTTCGGGACGATGCGAAAGGTAAGGAAAACGATACAATCCTGCAGGACTACCTATCACATCGACTATTCTGGTTCGCTCATCATTGAGGTGCATTGAATTAATCTGTCCTGCATCATCACCAAAACCCAAATCTGAACCTGTCGCCAACTTATAAGTTTGTTTATACAACGCCTGACTGGCAGGATTTTCAAACAGAGCTTTAGCCTCTATCCATGGATTGGTTTCAGGTCTATTGGCAACGGTGACAATTAAATCTGGAAGAAACTGCTCCACTGCAGGTACAGGAACCAGTTTAGGTGGCAACTTGCCAACCGCCCAAGTACAACTGCCTATCACTTTATAATGGCTATTGGTAAAGATTTTACTAATGACTTTGGTTGCAATACCAAAACTGCTAATAGGATTGGGTGGTTTAATACTTTCCTGTGCATGCAGAACTGTGGAACCAAAGAACAATGCAAGTAATATAGAATGGTTAATCCTCATAAAAATAACCTCCATCATTTTGATTGCGTACTTTGTTCTCCAATCTGCTAGCCACAATCTCAGCTGCTTTAAGAACATCGTATTGTTCTTCTAGTGCATGACGTTCGGCCTTTTCTGCTTTTTCATTAAGTAATAACGCCAAGATGTAGCGTGTTGGAATAACACGGAATAGGCCTTGATAACGTGAACCTAGCAAGACCGCTTCCGCATAAAGTCCTTTTTGCGAATCAATGTCGCGAATAAGCGCTATCTGTTCAGGAGTTAATTGTTTAAATTTTTGGACATCAACCAGTTCCTTTTCATCAATTCCCAATAAAATCCACGTTTCAATCAATGATAAAATCTTGGTAGCCATTTCAGAATTCATATCAGCGACATTTTGAGTGCTGGGAACCAGCCACAAACCAAGTTTACGAGCAACTTTAGCTACAAGCAGTGCGCATGTGACCACAGATGGAATTTGAAACTGGATATGGGCTTCGTCGAAAAAGAGAAAAGTTGGGCGATTATTATTTTGGTTTTCCTCAGCCATAGCGAGAATTCGTGGTAAAAGGGATACCATAACAAGAGCCAATTTCCCTTTATCATCTTTAATAGCCGATACATCGACATGGAAAATATCAAAATCACCCAATGGTTCTGTAGGTACATTAAAAAAGCGAGATTTATTACTATTAATTACATAACTTTTTAATCGGTCATGCATATCTAAAATACGGTCTTTTTTGCGAGGAACTGTCTCTTTTTCCATTCTTCTGGCAAAGGCAGCCAATACATGTTCCGTTAGCATTTGCGGAATATTGGCATTGAAGGAAGTTAATATGGCATCACTTAAGACTTCAATTAGTATGGTTTCATCAGCTAGAGTGAAGCTCTTTTCTTCTAAATCATTAGCTTCAGTAATCATGGTACGCAAAGCAAGTGACAACTCGGCCAAATAGTTACGTGATTCTTCGTTACATGCCTGCTCTGCAGAATTTGCAGCCTCATTTAATCCTTCTTTCATCTGCATTATTTTTTCAGCCAAGTTTTTGGCCTTTTCATCACTTAAATTACTACTGATT
>JAUXYG010000180.1 GCA_030694525.1 Legionella sp.
TTGATGAATGTAGGTTGGGAGAAGGCCACTAATCTTAATTACTGGCTCTAAGGCCTTGGGGCGCGCTCAGCATCCCTTCTCCCGGCTCTTCGCGTCAGAGCAATTTAACTCATTTCTGAGTTGTTGGTAAGATACAAGGGGGCCGTTAGGCGTCAAGCTTGAATGATGGGCCAAAGGTCGCAGTCATTGATGGTTATTGATTGCACTTTCGACGATACCAACAATATCAGATACTGATATAGAGACCGAAGATGTATTAATTTAATTGTAATTGAAGAAGTATATTTATAGAAAATTAACACGCATGATGTTCTGCAACATCTGCGGTATCGTACCGCACTCAGTGATTTGTTTGATTGTTTAGACCTTGAATTCAACTGTATATGGATACCTTTCATTACTACTTCTCCGTTCTTGTTTCGGCATTATTATATGTATAGCAGAACGGGTTATTACCAGTTCATCTCGGTATCAATCTGTCTGGCTATACTAGATTAACGGTACTATGAGCTACACTAAGTTCGCGAGCTAAGATTACTCTGATTCTGAGTCTAGCATCAATGGGAATAACACCGCAGGCAATTCTGAGTAACCCATAGGGGCAATATTCCAATCCATCAAAAAGAAATGAACTAATGCCTTTTTGATTTCAATGTTAATTTCTCCATTATTTAAACCAAAGTCAAATTCAATAGCCTCAATCGTATCCGCTGATTGATTGGGATTGACCACAATCCTTAACTGAACAGTTTTATTCCAATCATCATCTGCACTCTTCTGTTCATTGTTGACGGGTACATAATTTATTACCGTTGACTTGACGACTCGATTTAGCTTAAAGCTACGAAACTCCTTCGATTTATAGTCAAAAGCTCTAATGTAATAAAAACATCCCGTTTTGATTAATGAATGTGGTGCGATGGTGCGAACACTCCTACCTGAAGAGCGGGAAATATACTCAATCTCCACTTGTTTCTGTAAATATAAAGCTCTAAGCAAGTGGTAAATATTATTCAATTTTGGCTGAACGCTGGAGATTGCATAACTATAAGCTTGTTTAGCAAGGTGTTCTTCACAAATGATATGTTGAGAACCATTAGTTAGCAGTTGTATAGCGTCAGCGCTTTCGTGCTCAAAAAAAGGCGCAAACCAATCTACCGGTTTATAAGCACGTAACTTATGATCATAAATAAGGCTATTAGCAGAGACTAACTGATATTTAGTAATATCTTGTGTCGCCCATGCTTCCTTTATATCGAATCGCCTCATCAATAACTTTCTATTAACGTATCCAAGAATATAGGCACAAAGATCTATGTATTTTAATCGCTGCTGTTGCCGCTCTTCTCTTAGTTCAGTCATCGTAATTTATATAAGTTGATTTAAATTCCATTTTACCATAGTATGCCTATTAATATATAGCGTATATTAATAGGCATACAAAAGGATTCATATGAGCATCAAAAGAATATCAAAGTTCATATTGGACATTAACCAAGGAAAGGCTATAAATCTTAGACGCTTCATTGCACTCATTAAAAATCTGAATCTTGAACGCGGGATACAAAATACTGATATTGAAGCACGTAAACTTAAAGGAGAATTTTATGTAGTAGCTTATATAAATAATGATCTTATGTGCTCACTTACCACTTTAATAAATACTGGCGTTAGCCGAGTAGAAGCTGCGCGCCAAAATAGAAGTCATTCCGCCAAGATAAACGGATCATTTGTATTAGTACGTGAAGCTCGAAGTGACCCTTTATTAGTGATAGTTGACGAACATGGTAATTATCGTTCAACACTCAATTACTCCTCCAAAGTACTAATTGTAGAGAACCGGCAAAATTTTATTGAGATAGAGAAAATGGTTCAATTTTTAATAGCCCATACATCGTTTAAATATGAAGATGGTATTAATGTTATTTATTCAGAAGGCAACGAGATTACCAATTCTTTACACCAGCAATTCTTATCACGCTACGAACAAATATTTTTGTGCTTAGATTTTGATTTAGGTGGATTGCGGATAGCCAACAACTTAATGAATTTATTGCCAAATACTACATTTGATTTTCTTGTACCAAATGATATAGAGAGTCGACTAGATCAAATTCAAGAGTGTGTGAATAAGGAATACTTAGATCAAGTCATTAACCTAGGAATAGTTAACGCAAAATTAGCACCATACGCACAAATCATTAAAAACAAGAAAAAAGTGTTAGAACAGGAAGGGTATTTATATGGATAACTATGAAAACAGCTTAATGGATGAAGAGTACTCACTCAAGCGATTGGTTTATATTAACTCAGCCAGTCATGCGTATTCTGAAATTTTGCTTGATTCCCACATGGCAATGTTTGGGAATAATAATGTCGGCAAAACCGCAAGCCTAGCCGGTACAAAACTCCTTCTTTTTCCAGAGGTCGACTTCTACAAATGTGAAGAAAAATTCAAGTTTAAAGGGAAAACTGGTCTTTATTCAACAGAGGAATCATATGATTTTTACTTCCCTGATGCGAGATCATTCATCGTGCTTGAAGTTTCTAATCCGGAAGGCTTATTTTGTATGGTGTTATACAGAGCCTCCAATTTTGGTTATGCGCGATTCTTTATTCCAGTTGACTACGAAAGGTTACGTCATGTTTTTTGGAACGTAGATAGTAATTACTTTCCTGACGATCTAAATATTTCTAAAGTTAGTAAGTTTTCTAAAGAAAATGATGGGTTGCAAGTGAGCGATTCAAAAGAAATTGCACAGCTAATGTTTTTCAGTAGATTAGATTCTAAGTCCAAAAAACGTTTCTGTGTCTTACCATTTAAAGATGATAAAAAAGAATCGATCAAAGCATTTTGCAATATTTATCAACTAGCATTTGATTCTGGAGACATAGCTGCAGACTCACTACCAATTGCTATTGCGACACTACTAGAAATGGGTAGAGGTCGAGATGAGGAAAGACTAGATGCTAATTTAACGAAACTCTCTGAAGAGCATAGTGAGCTTCATAAAAAAGGAAACTGGTTACAAGAGATGAAAAACTCTGAGTCCACATTTCTTTATACCCAAGAAAAATATAAAGAGACTAAAGATAAAGTTAATGAGTATTCAATAAAATTCTGGTCACTTTCAATGGCCTTAGATTTAGCAAAAAATAATCAAGCTATTGATTATAGTAAGTTAAAAATACCATATGATCAGAAACGCATAGAGCTAGAATCAATTAACAATCAACTTTTAGATTTAACACAAATCATTTCAAGGCAACAGGGCTCAATAGAGACGGTAACCAGAGCATTAGAAAAGAAACGTCAAGATTTAAATACTGCGAAGGCTAAAAGGTCAAAGTATCCTGAAATGAACACTTCAGAGATTGACAACATGCTTGAAGTAAAACTATCTGAAGAAAAAAACAAGCTGGAAATCTATAAAAGCGAAGGTGGTGCGCAAGAAAACTTAAAAGCGAATATAGCAAAAATAAAACACTTAGAGAAAGAAATCGTGAACCTAGACGAACTTATTTCTAACACTGAGTCATCTATCCTACATCAGCTAGATGACGATGTATCTAACATCCTTTATTCAATCAATAATGCTTTTTCTGATGTAACTACCCAACTATCTGCTTCTGACAAGCAAACTATAAAGAGTTTTACAAATTTATTTACTAAAAATGAGTTTGGACAAATAACTTTCTTAAATGAGCCTTTAGGTAAAACTTCTTTCAAACTCTTTGAAACAGGGATTGAGCATGAAAGAAGAGTCAAGGCCAGAGAGTTAAAAAAAGATGAGCTAAAAATTACGAATAAGGAAATTAGTAAGCAGAATCAAGCAATTTTGCATCAAAATATTGACTCTTTGATTTCTGAATCAGTAGGTTTAATTGAATCTATCAATGTAGACAAGACCGCCATATCTGGTATACCAACATTAGCTATGGATGTTTCTGGTTTTGAGGCGCAATTTCAAAGAATGGATGCTGAGCTAAAAAAAGACAAGATTGAACAGCATAGTTTAATGAACTTACAATCTCAGCTTAAGAGTCAATTTGAAGAGATAAATCAACAAATTAAAATACTCACAAACAGACATGAGCAATTTGAAGCAATAGATGAAAGATTAAAACTTGCCCGACAACAAATAATTCCGACTAATGTCGACACACAACCCGCACCAAATGAATGCCTTACAATATCGTATGCTAACGAAATATTTAAGATATCTAAAGAGACATCTCTAGTTGAAAATGCATTTAAGCATAGCTTTAATAGATTGACTCTTGAATTACAACATAGTGATGTAGATATACACAAAGAAAGATTATTTTTAAATGACTTTAATAATGCTATGCAAGTATATTCGTCCGCATATCAAACACTGGAATATGATAGACAGCAATATACAAATGCAGTCCGTAATCATAATCAACTGGTAAACAATCAGCTTAATGAGTTGAAAGAAGCACACTCACTACTTGATAATTTTATTCGTGAAATTAATCACGAAATAAATAATAAAGTGGTTTCAAATTTGTCAGAAATAGAGCTGGACATCAAGCTGAATCCTGGATTTTTGTCCCTATTGTCAACATTAGATAAGCACAATATTCAGGATGACTCATTATTAGAGCCTCAGTTCTACGAAACGCTGTCTCACTTTGTTGATCGATATTTTAGTAAGAAAAATCATCGATTAAAAATGAAAGATATTATTTCCTCCGTGACTTACAACTATAAGTTAAGTGATACAGGTGAGGTCGTTACTAAGAGTCAGTCTGGAGGAACAACAAGTGCAATTACTGCATTTGTGTTGGCAGTACTCCTAAATCGAATCACACCTGCATATGTTAGGTTGAACATGCCAATTATTGTTGATGAGATAGGAGAGCTTGATAGCAATAATACCAATTCAACCATTGAACAAATTAGTGAGCACGGATTCTCTATTTTTTGTGCAACACCTAATTTTTCTGCGATTTTGAGCCAAAAAGTAGGTCAATGGATCATGATTGACAAGTCAGTAATTTCGCAGCCTATGGTTCCTAATTGTCACTTCAATGTAATGCCCGAGCATGTAGAGCGATTTGGAAAGTCCTTAACATGAAACTAAATAGGGATGTGCTAATAGCATCGATCATCAAATATCAAATTGTGTTTTTCCGCTTGCTTGATCATATTGATGAGAATGACGGTGCACTAGAAGTTCCCGAGAAA
This sequence comes from Legionella sp., assembly GCA_030694525.1. GTDB lineage: Bacteria > Pseudomonadota > Gammaproteobacteria > Legionellales > Legionellaceae > Legionella. Next base: position 5,216 of record JAUXYG010000180.1, read on the forward strand.
CTCTATCTGCATAGCTACAACAATATTATTTGTGCCGACGAAAATGATGATGCTCAATATCATTTGAGTGTAAATACATTACTCGAAAATGGAGTGTTTATCCATCATGATAAAAACGCAGGGATTATAACTATTGAACGAGTTATTGTTGATTTGCTTAGATTCTTGGATATTAAAAGAGCTAAAGAGCTAACCCATTTTGATTTTGAACAGATGCGCTCACAATTAAGTTCATCCGTTAATCAGATTTTGGCTCAAACTCAAGAAACTCAAGAGTTTAATGATGGGATGTCTACCTTCCATAATCTAATGAGTGAAATTCATTCTAAAATTAAAGAAAATGTGAACGCTTTAACTGTGCAAGTTGACTCCCTAGCCACTGAATATAAATCCTACAGTGCGGGCTCAACAGATGTTAGTGTTTTTAATCTTTATGACAAAGTGACATCGCTATTTCACCGCTTTGTAATGCCATGCTATGAATTTATTGATCCCTCTATGGAAATGGTGAAAACACAATCTTTTTCTAAGTCAGTAGATCTGCTTATTAATTTTTTTGGATCTACTGACATTAAAGACATTGGTACATCGAACAGAATTCAACTTAGAAAAACAGCAATTAGTAGTTATTACAAAGACATTGCTGCTCTGGCTAGAAAGCTTGAGCAGTTTTCTAGCCACCTTGAAAAAGACCGAGATAACTATCTTGCAATTGATAATGCATATAATCAATTAATGGAAAGTATTATCCCACTACGTCATGGTCGTAAAAGAAATATGTATCTCTCTCCAACTTCAAAAGTGTTTGCAAATCACAATACTCTTGACGGGCTAACTACCCATCGTGCAAAGTTTGATGCAAAATTGAAATGGGATTCTGGGCGTACAAGCTTACGCTTTAAAGCATATTTAGTTTCAATCGAAAGCCTGCCGACTTCATCGAAATATGAAAAATTAGCCCCAATATCTCCGAACTTGAAGCCAGACCAAGACAGACAAATATTAATAACTAAAATGCTGCTATCAAAACCCTATCTGAATGACATTTCTGATATTCATAAATTTATTTCAGAGTATCTACATAGTGATTTGAGCAATTTTCAGCTAATTGACGTGCTTTATGGCGTAGAAACATTTTTAACGCTTTTTAACAAACATATTAAGCGAGCAGCGCTAATAACAAAGCATCGTATGGATGACGGGCGCTACTTTATTGATTACATTCAGCTTGAATATAAAAGGGAAGCTAAAAATGTTTAATGTAAATATTAGTCGAGAAATATTTAACCTGTTAATGAACGGGAAGCTTATCAACAAATCGATTCTTAATAATAGTGGTGAATTTATTGACAACTACTTATTTACCGAAATTATCAACAATCTTGATGATTATCGAACTCAATACAGAATGTCGGGATATAACTTGATAGAAAGACCTAATTTTTTCTACATTAGAGACTACCATCAACAAGATGGAGACTTGAAAACTGACATCACTATGAAAGTTTGCGTCCTTTTATTAATTATGGGTAAGTATTTAATTGAACATAACTATAGGCTAACTAGATTAACAGATCCGACGGGAGGGCTATCTGAGTCCGATTTTGAGGCTATGCAAGATATGCCAAATACTCAGGAAATTCTTGGTAAATCAAAGATTGTAGATCTAAAAATGGCTATTAAATCAATATTAGTTGATAAAAATATTCTTCTTCAGAAACCAAGCTCTCTTGATTATATTCTCTCAGATGGGGGCAAGGCCTTTTTCCATGAAATTCTCTTAGACTATCAAAATGTATGATTTCACACTGCCACCCAGACAAACTTTCAACTAACTTTATAAATATGAAAATGAGTTGCCACCCATTTCATAGACGCTAATTTATAAAGACTATTGAAAGTGGAATACATCGTATCTAGAATAAAAAACCACTTTTGGGGTGATTGAATGAAACTTCGTATAAGGAAATAGTGCAGCTATTAGAGTGCCAGAAAACCTGTTGGAGCAAATTGATGAGCTATTGGGATGCTGTTGAAGTAGACCTACAAGCGCTTCGTATAGTCCGACCTAAATATAATCTGGTCGATGTTTTGGCTCAATGTAATGAGAATGCTCCTCCTCCGAGTGATTTAATATCATGGGAAATCATAAATAAGGGGGCAGAGATTATTTGATTCCACAATTTCTGTGGACAACGTTGTTGAATGGATGGGGATACAAGCGTTAACTGACTGGTGCAACAATAAAATACTGGATGCATCAAATTTTAATCAGCAACGTCATAAAAATCCAGCCAAAGCTGGGTGATCTTGTACCAAGATCAATATACAGACGATTCCGATGACATTGTAGCCTTACAAACTGGAGGTATTGTGCGTATATGGTAGCGGATGATTATGATACAAATACTGGATGAAGCACTTAGGAATACTTCTCGTCATCTTTCGGAACAAGATTACGTAGAATATCTTCCTTAGTTTTTAGCAATGATGTATCGGGGCTTTTAAAAAGTTTATCCATGACCGTAGTATGGCCAGAGCATTCAAGTAATTATGTGCTTAGTGACAACAATCATAAATTACGATTATTAATGGACGAATTCAAGATATGAACATATTAGAAGTGTTAAAAAAATGGGACTCACAAGCTATTCAATCGGTAATTTCATTACTCAATAGTCAGGGTATAGTGTCTGATGAAGATGATACTGGACTATCCTCAACAATGATGGAAAATTGGTCAGATGAATGTGAGCAATATCTTCGTAGTCATGGATATATTGGTGGAGAAATTAGAGTTTGTGGAAAGTTCTCTAATGATCACGGGGCCATTTATGCCTTGTACAACACTTTAATAGTAGAGTTTGAAGATTCTTATAAGTATCTTGCATCAGTAAACATGAGGGGTGTGTAATTTTGAAGGTTGACCACCCGATAAACAAATAATTATTTATCGGGTGTCTTCCATCCTACCTGCTAGACCACATTCTTAGCGCTGCTATAACAACAACTACGATGGCTGGGAGCATAAATGCTACCAACGGAGACACACCAGCTGCATTAAGTACTGCAAAAGCACCTAATATAGCTGTCATATCCTGACCTGAGCAATCCGGAGTTGTTGTATTTGGTTCAGTCATGAACTAACCTCCTTCAACAAGGCCACCAGTCTCATGAAGAGCCGGGAAAGGCGGCACCAGACTTTGCTGTCAATTTGTCATTGTTCGTCTTATAGGACGAGTTTTTGCAGTGGACTTGGTGACAGCAACCCGACTGCATCCTAAAATTAGTACGCTAGTAGTTTGATAACTCTATTAAGTTCGTAAGCATAGTTACCATAAAACGCTACAACTGACATTTTACATTCACAATATGTGAGTTAACAATGATGCAGCCCTAACAAGTTAGATCAAATCAGATTAAGGGAAAAATATGGCACTTTTATCCGGCACAGCTGCAATTGAGTGTACTAATTGTCAAAATTTATTGCTCATTGATGCATCAGACCTAGATATTGATCAAGTAGGATCTGATGAACGCCAGATGGGTGCGGAAATATTTTATTCCGGTGACATCAATATTGTCTGTCCCAAATGCAACAATGACATTAAGTTAGGTTACGAGGCATCAGAATATCCAATTGGCGTTCCAAATTTTAGTGATACTAATGCTTATGGTGCTCGAGTTATTCGCGGCTTTGCAGATATTGACGTACATTTCGACGATCAGTTTTACTCTTTCGAAGAAGAGTCGCAACTATACCTACCAGAAGAGAAGAAGATTATCACTAATTTCAACTCAAGCATTTCAGAGTTGATTATAGAAATAAATAAAAAGCCGGCCTCTATCTACGATTTAAACCCACGGAAGTTTGAAGAGCTTATTGCACATATATTTTATTTGCATGGTTTTAACGTAGAGCTAACAAAACAAACACGAGATGGGGGCAGAGACATTATTGCTATACAGTCTACGCTAGGAATGAAAACCAAATTTATAATTGAATGTAAACGCTACGCTGCAAATAATCCTATCAGCGTTGATTTGGTTCGAGCGCTTTATGGTGTTCAAATGCACGAAGGTGCAAATAAATCTGTATTAGCTACAACCTCTCGCTTTACACAAGATGCAAAGAATTTTGCTACTGAAAAAAATAAAACAGAATGGCTCATGGATTTAAAAGATATTAATGATATTAGAGGGTGGATAGGTGCAGCCGTCAACAATAAGCCTGGCGCTATGTTTTAGCTTTGTTGAGAATGGAAATAAAGCCTTCTCTAGAGTCACTAAATATTAGGAAATTATGAAGGAACTCATTCGCGACTTAATGACGGATCCAAAACGTAAGGCGCTCGTTATAATGCCTGTGGCTCGAATACAGTTCGACGAGGCATTTGCAATAGATGGATTCCATTTCTTTCCGCCTGAAGCGGTTAATCTGGATACTTACAATCTGGTCCCAAACATGAATATTGGGCCTGTCCAAAATATGTCTGGAATAATTACGCTTGAAGGACAAGATTTACGTGGGGTAGCAACATCTTTAACGGGTTTTTGTCTTGAGATACTTGCTAGTTCACATTTAGTTGCATTCACCACTGAGATGGATTGGGGTGACTTTCTTGATGGAGATTACCAATACGATATTTCATTGCTAAAGCTTATTTCCTCGAGAGCGGAACGTGCTCTCGATGTCATTCGTTTGTTCTATTGCAGGCTTGATCTGCCAGATACGTTACCTGGGCAAGTTGGCTCGTGGAATGGCTCAAATCAATACCTAGGCGCTTTACTCTATTCTGCTGAAAACAACGAAAGCTATATAATTGCTGGTGCAGCAGTTGAGAGTTCAATCGTCGTTCGTGGGCTTGGACTTGAGCTCGACGGTGATTCAATATTGACCATTCCTAATCCTAGCGATGGATATATCGCAGGTGTAGCGCTTCACGCACTATCGTTACACTCAGAGGCATTGAACGCTTCGAACGAAACTATTAAGTTTATTCGAATTATGACACTGTTTGAGTTTCTAGCCAGTCCAGACGAATACCAAAATTGGAAAAAGATTAAGGGCGACATAGCTTGCCACTGCGTAAATGACAGAGTTAGCTATTTGAAACTATGTGAAAGATTCCGAGAGTTAACTTCCATCGAAGATGTCACTGGAAAGCAGATCGGCATTCGGACTCTCGTTGTTCATAACGGCAAGCTCTTGCCTGAGCTAATACCAAACCCAAAGGAACGCGATATGCTATTTCGCGAGTTACAGGGGTATGCTCTTGCTGTTTTAAACGACATGCTTTCGAACGTAGGGTTTTCATGGGATGAATATGTTGAGCATCGTACCCAACTCAAATCCAAACTGGGGGTTGTGTAATTATATGTGCCATAAAGTACCATAATGACTTCAACAAGTCCGCCATAACTTATTGCATTAAGTGGACTTCACCCGTTTTGATAGACACATCATAATCTCAAATAAAGAAATTAGTTTTTAACTATTTACATATTCAAATAAACTGATATTGTAACAAGCTAAAGGCTACGTTAAGCGAGTGTAAAAACGTAGCGCCGTCTGGGAAACTGGATGTCACCTGGAGTGGCTAGGTGTGAAAGCACTGAGAGAGTTTCGCATGCAATGACCGCTTATGCGGTCATTGTTCTTTATACGCTTTAACTTTTTAGCTATTCATATTGTTGCAACTCTATTAATCCCACGACCCGATAAACTTAGCTTTATTTCCACCATTAAGCTGCTTTCATATCTTGAGTGCCATCATTAACACCCAGTAAAGTAACATAGTCATTAGGTATCCAATAAACGTCTGTGTTACTTGATATCTTAATGATGGGAATGCGCAGCTGCTTACATAGCTTTAGAACTGATTTTTGTGTTGATTTTTTAAGAGCTGCAACCTGATGACACTGAATCATACTGTTATTGAAATGGTTAAATGAATGCTCCGTGATGCGTAGCCCAAACCCTTTTAGATAGGTTTTCGTGAGTAGTCCATGTTTTATCAACGCAAATAGAGTCGGGCGCTTTATTGCCAGCTCAGACTCAACTTCACTAAGAGAAACAGTGTTCTGTAGTGCTAGCTTGATATTATCAAAATAGCTTTTGACTTTACGTGCATCAAAAACCAATCCTCTAGGTAAAGCACTAGCAGTGCCGACCGCTAAAATTTGGCGTTTAGTGACAGCATTAAGCCACATCGCTTTCATTTCCGATGTCACTTTAAGCCGCATTACCTGATCTAATGTTAGGTGACGATTACTCACCAGAAATGGCACTTTAAATTGCATGCCCTGCATCAGATCACTATGCAGCCTTTCCACATCACGCTCATGAAACATATGCATTGGTGCAACAAAGTGTTTAGCCTCGTAATAACCGTGTGAACGATAGGCACGTATTACTTTTACAGGAAGATCAAGCCGCTGGGCTACCTGCTTCAAACTGAGCCGACTTCCTGATGCAAACTCAATAGTCTGTTGTTCAGCTAAGGTCACTAGCTTGCGCGTTGCATTCAACGCGTTAATTTCAACATTAATGACCTTATCCTCAATCATCTTTCTGAGTGTGCTGGGTTGTACGCCAAGTGTAGTTGCCAATTTCTTCATACTCATAGACTGACTGGAACTGACTGACGACAATTTAGGGTGAATTGAAGCTTGTTTCCATCGATGCTGACCGAACGTAATGAAAGCCTCACGCATAAACTGTAACTGATGATCTTGCTCTATATTTTTGAAGAACGACTCATAGAATGAATTGAATTGACCGCGCAAACCACTGGCTTTAAGGTTAGCAGTTGGCGCATGTACCTCGGTCAAGTAGTCATGAAATCGGTGTGGCCAATCTGAAAAAACATCAGCAGTTGTTTTCACAGCTGCAAATTCAACATCTTCTTCTGGGGCATGCGCACGGTTAAAGAGTCCAAAACGATAGATTATTGAAAGCAAGGTTTGTATCGACAGTTGCTCCATCGCTTCTTTCGGAAAACCACAATCATCCATCTGCGCATAATTCAAAGGCTGGCGCATCAGCTTGGCATATAACACGCCTAGTAACGCCAACACTGATGGATCAGTAACGCTCTCAGAAGTATTTTGTGTGAGGTCTGCGCCACAACTGCATTTGGTTAACCCCATTCGATGCCAACTCAAAGGTCTGTGACATTCATAACAGATAGTCACAGCTCTAACCTGATGCTTATGACAAGCCACAGCGTATTTCAACTCATGAAGTCCAGCCACATAGCCAAACTCACTTACACACTCCAAACATAAACTTGCGTGTTTAGAACGCGTGAACATGGATGGAATAGCATGACCCATTACCTGCAAATAACGGCCACTATGCTTGGCATCTTGGCCGTCCAATCCAACAGCTTTAAGTTCTGATGGTGTTTTACCAAATAACACTGCCAGCTTATCAAGCGGAGGTCTTGCTGACCGCGCTTCGTTATCGTCCATACCAGCATAATGTAATATGCCTAATGGTGATTTATAGCCATTGGCTTCAGATGTCCTCAAAATAAAGCCAGGTAAAGCCTCCCCCTCTTTGGGGGAGGGTGTGATCACCAATGGCTGGATAGCTGACTCATAATTTAGCCCATGATCCTCACTAGAATCTATCATCGCGTGAGCGCCTCCGCTGCACTCATGTCCTTGGCTTTTGATCGGCTGGCTCGTGGTTTAATAGGCTCAGGACTTGCTGTCCCAATGAGTTGCACTGCTTCTAGCAAGTGTTCCGTAGGAACCATATCAAACTCAGGCCAGAATGGATTGGTCATTGGTGCAACCTCATCTACCCACACTGCCTCTTCATAAGCGTTAGCCAGATCTTCTAACGTAATGCTGGACTGATCACTCATTTGTGCATTCAAGCATGCTTGATGCAGAACCTTGGCTACATAACCGATCAATCCTCCGGTTGCACAGTAAAATCTGAAAGCCATTTCATCAGAAGCCAAATCAGGAAAATGATAAAGACTTAAGCCTGCTTGGAAAGACTCTAAACATGCAATAAATTGTTCTCTTGAGTCTTCGTTTTCCCAATCAAATCGTGACATACGGATAGGTGCTAAGAAGCGGCCACGCAATTGCTGGTTCTGATTAATGACAGCCATGCAATCAGGCAGACCAGCGACTATCAGCATCAATCCAGAACGATCCACGAATATCTTTAACCAATCTGACAAGTAGTGTTGCACCTTATGAGACACCTTGTCATAGAAGTGTTGAAACTCATCAATGATTATCGTATGTGTTTTAGTGTGCTTGAGTAAGGTATATAAGCGTTCTGTCTTTTCGTTTTCTGACTCTCGTTTGTGCCATAACTTATCACCAATCTCCCTTAACAATATTTCAACCAGCGCCTTTACCGTAGGTTTTGATGGCGTTCTGATACTCAGTACTGGCACCACCAAGCCTTCGGTAGTACGATATTTTTTATACTCCTTAGTGATGTACTCTAACAAACGTGATTTACCAGTACGCGCTTCGCCTACTACGGCAATGCAAGTTGGCTCTTGGTAATGTTGTGCAGCGATTAAATGCGTATCGATACGTAATTTCGCTTTTTGAAACATATCATGTGGTACCAGTATTTGATCCACAGTGGTTGGAATGTAAGTCGTTTTATTCATGATGTGTACCCTCAATATTGTTGATTTCAGTATGCGCGTTGGTCGATAACCGGTGCATAGCTAGGGCGGACCTTAGCAACGACAGGTTTATCTGGACTCACTGGAGCTACTGGTCGCTTACTGACAACGTTTGCGACTTTTTTAGGCGTCGATTTGGCAGCAGATTGCTGGTTGGTATCCTTATATCGAGCGACCCTTGCGTTAGATTTTCTGCGTTTCAGATTCAAGTCTTTTTCAACAATCTCACGAATTTCGGTCTTAGCTAGGGCGTAGCTGTAAACGTCTACTTTGTTGAAATGCTTTTTGGCGTAATCACGACAGATCTTGTGTAGCCACAAGGTTGTACCTTTAGCGTAATCTTGATCAAGTGCAGGCACCTCAATATATCCTTGATGATCCTTTAAGATGACATATAGATGGCCAATATCGGCTTCATCCACACGGATATCTACTGTTAAGGGATCGCCATATTGACGTCTGAGATTCATCAACTCAGGAGAGTTATAGAGCAGGTTATTAATCTCAATGCCTTTGTGAGTGACTTTCTTATTTTCAACCGCCTTACCCAATAATATATCCATTTCTGCTGGGTTATGAGCCAAAGCGATATCCTCAGGATGGACGCTACTGGCCCATACTACGGCTGGTGTTTGGTTGTCTAGACTACGGTGTGGCTTTTGGTGATAGTGGTCAGCAATCCATTTTTGGATGATTCGTCGTAATGTACTTAAGGTCACCACTGCATGCTTGGCAGGATCGTAATCATCCTTCTCAAAAATATTACTGAAGGTCGTGCCAGCAATCCCGTGACTGACACCATCATTAATCGTACGATTGAATCGCTCTATCTTGCCTTTAAACCAAGGTGTTTTACGCGGCGTGTAAACAATCTCCACACCGAAAGCGAAGCATGCTTTTTCTAAACTGATACTGTGAAATTCCAACCCATTATCAACAAATAATTGCTCCATCACCCCATGTGCATCCCAAGTATTTCTAATGTCAGGGAATTGCTCCTGCAGGTTAGTTTTAGGTAGGAAAGCATGCTTTAAGCATTTACCCACAGTAAGATAGCTAGGCGGTTCAAATCCTATGTAAATACCTAGGATGCAACGCGTATGACTATCAATACAGATGGTGAGCCAAGGCCTACCTAATGGCATATGTGAGTCGTCATCAATCACGAATAAATCGAGCTGAGTATGGTCGATCTGTGCAGACTCTAGTGCTTTCTTTGTGACCAGATGTTTTAGTTTGCTACGATATAAACGATTGGCAGCAATACGCCCATATCTTGCTGCGCATCGATCAAAAGCAGGGATTAAAGCAATAAGCCTTGTGATGAGTCGTCTAGTTGGGATGGCTAGCTGATCTGACTTGATACGTTGTTTATTCTCTCGTGTCACCATCACGACAGCTTCTTCGGTTGTATCCTGTATTGTCTTACGTTCGCGCTGAAGATAAATCCTATCAATACAATCTGAAACGATATGCATGACTTCTGTATCGTAACGATCATTTCGATTGCCTTTATGATGGTGTGCATCAACTAGCGCAAATGCGTCTTTACCATTGGTCAGATATTTCTTTTTCCATCTAGAAACAGTAACCCAATTTGGTTCTTTATCTACATCTGTCTCACCCTTACCTTTGTTCAGCTTCTTCCATACTTCATGAATCGCTGTTTTCATCAACGCTGCCGTGCATGGTAAATGCTCAACCGCCTTGACATACATCCGCCTAATTTTGGCTTTTTCCCATTCGGATTCTTCTGTTTGGTGACTAATCTTTTTTGATTTCTCTTTAAAACCCTCTTTGGATTTAGCTGCTTTATCAGCATCTTCCATAAATACTAATTTACCCTCACTATAGTGCTGATGAAGTGCCTGGATACCGAACTCATGAATTCTGCCAGTCCTTACTTCTTGTGCCTGCCAAACACCTGCTGTGATTTCTTGATTTAATTGATACTCACGCCCATCCATATCAAAAGATGTATTTTTACAAAAATATGCAATTGCCATGATGTGCTCCTAACGTGATGAGTTAAAGTGGCTATGGATTGAAGTGGCAGAATTGATTGGTTGATTGAAATCGATACTTAGCTTACCTTCGAGTATTAATCGACTGACATTTCGCAATATTTGTGGGGACTTCTGTTCAAATACCCCCCAAGAAATGACTGGCTCATCTAGGAATAAGCGTCTGATAAACTCTTGTTCAAGAAGAGAGATAGGTTGACGACCAAGCTTGTTTAATCGCTTAATGTTATCAAGTCGAGGCTGCTTCGCCAGTATTTCTGCAAACACCACGCGATATCCATATCCGTATTCTGGTAAAGCTTTAGTTAAGAATGCTGTGCGTTCAGCGACTTCTGGACTATTAGCGTCTGACTTAGTTTTCACTTCCCAGAACTCACACTGATTACCCTCAATCACAATAAAATCAGGGTAGTGACGTCGCTCAACACCATTTAAGACATATAAGATTTCACAAGGCTGTTCGCTAAAGGAAATGACATTTGGTGTGGCATCAAGGATACGCATGGCATTGCCTTCATGCGCCGACTCCCACTGCATCATGCGTCGCATTTTCCAGCTAGGATACTTGCCAGTATTGCGTGCATTAGAACGTTTAACTACTTTGCGACTGCGGATTTTTCCATCTTTTGGGAAGATAATTTGTATCTTTGGTACTGCTGTTAATAGATTCATTGCTAACTCCTAATTTGCATTAAACGGAGTAACTCAGAAATTTAGGCATAGGGAGCCCTATCTAGCTAATCAGTATTTTTTACTAGTTAGAAAGTTTAGGGTGCAAGGGGGCCAAGACTATCGTCTTAAATTTGACAAAACACGCGAAAGTCGTAGAATGTAATTAACTAGTGGGGACTAGGAAAAGTATTTACATTCATCAGACTCAAGTGCATTTCGCTTGGGTCTTTTGCATTTTAAGCAGCCTGATAATTTAGGACGCTTTACTCTATAAGCTTCTTTTCTTCGATACTTCCTTTCTGAAAATGGCAGTTTTTAACTCTGCCGCTTAATCAGATCACCCATGAGAAATTCATTTCCGGGTAATCTGAAAATCAAATTAGCATAGTTTTTTAATCACGCAAGTTTTGCTATAACAATAACAATTAATCCTTTTTTAAATAAAATGCAATTACTTATTTTACGTAACCATATGATTTGTATTGATAAATAATAACTACTGGTTAATACAACAACCCATAGTTAAAAAATCAGAGCCTGAGAAATGAGAAAAGCCGCTTATTAGCGGCTTAATTTGACAAAATAAATTTATATGATTGATTGGTGGTATTCATAACCAATAGTTAATTATAAATATCAGTAATACTGAAAAAATAATATTCTTAGCAGCAGGTAGAGTTCAACCAGTTTAAAGATTCAGACTTCAAAAATCGGCCCAAAGCAGTCGCTAAACTTGAATCAACTTTCTTCTTATTTCGCATACTTAATTAAAGTGTGAATGGACCTTTGTACTGAATGCTTTATGGAGTTTTGATTTGGTAGCTTGCTTGGATTTGAATGTTAGGTCGCATTTAGCTGAAGAACTGGTGGTACCAAGTGCTCTATGACTCGTGCTCGACGCTCTGGCTCTGGTAATGCAAGAACAGGATGAGCAAAACCAGTGTCCAAACGAAGTAGATCCAAACAGTAGAGATACATGAAATAATTCAAGTCATCCGCCTTTAGCAGCGAATCATCTGTTAGAAAGAGTGTTTTCAACTGAATCTGATCGGGGAAGCCGGCGTCCTTAACCAGAAATCTAGCGTGTTCTGATTTACCTGAATCGATCACTGATTGGTTATGCTTGACGATGTTGCCAATGCATCGAACGATTTTTGCTTCATGCTCATGTATTGGCTTTAGTGGCGATTTCCATATGTCATATTTAAGCCTCGTTGTAAGGCGAAGGTCAATCCAGAAGGTTTCCAAAGAGTTAGCCAATCCACCAATCATGCTCTCAGTAATAAAGGACTTGAAGTTCATTCCGGCTGCGCCAACCTCTTTCATTCGAGTCTTGTTTGTGTAGCGGTCAAGATCTGGATCGTGCCATGGCGTCTCAGCAAGCTGTTCCAGCTTATCCTTTGTTGCGAGGTGCGAGATCCAGACGCTACTTGCGCGACTTTCAAGACGGGTAAGAACGCCCATAAGTTCGAAGAAGTGAGTAGTGGGCATATGCGGCCTAATGTAAAATTAACCGGCTCCGCGCTTTTGCGGAGTCCGGACTGAATGATGGGTTATGTTTACAGGGCAATCATGTCCGCTATTTGGTAGCCAAGATTTGAAACTTCAAACATTTCGCCTTTGTGACCGCGAGCTACAACAAAGCCTTGGGATGCTAGCTCCTCCAAAGCTTGCTCCCACTTTGCAACCTCTCTCCGCTCGCTAGAGGAAATGACATTCTTTCCATTAGTCTGGATAGCTGTTCCACCAATATACCGAACATGCAAAATAGTACCGTGTGAATCTTGGCTTGCCTCTTTCAAAAGAACACGAGCCTCATGCGACAAGTTGGGAAGCGGTGTCTTTGACTCAGCCACATCAGTAATCATTTCATCTTCGGTGACTTTGAAAAGAGGATGTTGATTTAACTTAAGTTGAAGTTGACGATAAAACTTTTCCTTGAAATCCGAATGGCTGTCATAACTCTCATATAGCCCTCGACCCCGACAAGACTCTTTAAATACCTTAAGCCTTCCTACCTGTTCAAGATCAACTGTATCCATTGCCACGGGTTGGCTGGAAAAGTAGAGCATTGCGGGCTTGCCTGACTCAACATGCTTCTCTATCTCTTCGACCGTTCCACTAGCGAAGTCGTCTGTGGCAGTTCCAATCCTTGTCCAAAATACGCCGACCAAAAGATCGCATTTGTCCAAAATCTGGTTATTTATAATGGACTGAGGAGATGCCCCCATCTCTGGGGACGAGTGGGATTCCCAGCCTATCGGAAGCAGAACAATCTTTCGTGTACTCGAATGCACAGCATTCCATTCATAGACAACATCACGAATTATTGAGCGCTCAGAGGCAACATCGCCAGGGGACGCAATCATTACGTTGAACGTATTTGCACGGTAGCTCATGGCGCAACCTCTAATTAGGATCCATAACAGTTAATATAGAGGCCTTGTGTCCGTATATTAATAATTGAATTTCGTGATACATAGTTGAGATCCCCCTGCCTTATCTTGGTTTTATTTTTTCTCAATCTACAAGTTGTTAGCAGAAGTTAATTAAGAGTTATTTTATTTAACTTTTGAATCTATTACGCCAACACGCTTCTCAACATCCGAGGCCAGCTATTAGTATGAATAAGTCGCTGATGATGCAATTCAGTAGCAAGAATTTCTTTCTTTGTAAGGCAAGAAAGAGCTTGCCAATCCGATTTAAGTATATATGTTGCATTATCGAGGTGAGAGCTCTCAAACACGAACAAGTCTGCTTTCGTGAAACCGAAAACGAAATACCCATCAAAGCCCCCCGTACCGAAAGCTATAAAGTCGGGCTCATGTTGAGTAATGTGTTTGATCCGATACTCAATAACATGTCTTTCACTATCCTTGAGACGACTTGTAAACTCTTTGACATGAGTTTTCGCTTTATCCCAAGGGTACTCACCAGGAGGAAGAATTTTCCAATTCAGTTTACGGACTTTAATGATTGGTGCAATGTCTTTATCTAGTAGCTCGCATTCACCGAAGCATTCTAGAAAGAGATTAATGACATGTAGAGCTCTAGCATCATCACTAGAACTAACTGTGATTTCATTAGAGGATGCAATCAAACTTCCATCTTTTTGGAGAAGAACAATCTCTTCCTCGGGACCGTCAATGTGCTCTCTTGGGTATGACTCATAGTCTCTGTATTGAAAGCCAGTGTGTGGATTGCCATGCCAATCATAAGTCGTGGTGTGAATCATCCTCGACTTTGTAACTTTCGCTAGATCTTTTCGAATTATGTCTCTACCGTGAGCATTAAACTCTGAAACTTTACCTACTACTGCTGGTAGTATGGATACGCCTGCTTCTAGAGGTACCTGAAAACCAAGCTCTTCAAGCCTCGATTCTAAGCCGTTGACAGAGATGCCGATACGAAATGGTTTGCCATTTCCAATCTGTGGAATATATTTCGACAGACTACGGATACTCTTACCTTTAATTTGCATTGAATAATCCTTTAAATTGGCTTGTGAGGGCGGTTAAGTATTTAAAAAAATTGATTCTAACTTGCAGTTTATGAGTTACTTAATTGCAAGTTATGAGGTCAAACTTGCAGCTTATGGGGTCACTTACACGAAGCTCCTTTTAATTTAGTTAGTTTATCTTAACCGCACTTACTCTCACCACAATTCAAACAAGTCAAACAACCATCCATAATAATGCTCGCTTTGGTATTACATTTTTTACAAAGCTGTGCGCCTTTTGGGAAGCCTTCGTCATTCACTTCTTCCCCTGATTTAGCGTGCTTTTCCAAGTATTCCGCTTTTTTCTCTTCTACCAATTTTTGTTGGTGTTCATCTAGGCCTGGTTTTTTAAGCATGCCGATTTCTTGCAAGTGTTGCTCGACTACTTCACCGATTTCGGCCACTAGGCTAGGTACAAACTTACCGCCTTTTTTGAAGTAACCGCCACTTGGTTCAAATACGCTTTTAAGCTCTTCTACCAAGAAAGTGACATCGCCGCCTTTACGAAACACGGCTGACATCACGCGTGTTAGCGCGACAATCCATTGAAAGTGCTCCATGTTTTTGGAGTTGATAAACACTTCAAACGGGCGGCGGTGTTCTTGTGGCGTGCCTTCGTTCATCACGATATCGTTAATGGTGATGTAGAGTGCGTGCTCGGTGACTGGTGTTTTAATTTTGTAGGTGTTGCCTACCAACTTCTCTGGGCGGCCTAGTGGCTCGCCTAATTGCACAACGTTAGTGGTGGTTTCTGCTACTTTAGCTTCGGCAGCTTTCGCTTTGTCTTCTTCTGACACTAGGTTGTAGCTAACGATTTTTTTATCAATTTTAATAGTCATTTTGTTTTCCTTTTGAGGGTTGCCCTCACATTTATCCGCTCTTGTTTTAAGCGTTGCGTGTGCAGTTAAGACAAGGCGTGTTTAAATTTTTTACCGGAATGTACAAGTAGTACATGAGGATTAAAATTTAAACACAACGCCGCATTAACAAACAAAGCAGCTTAAAACTTGCCGTAGTAGCCTTCTTTTAGTGCATCATACAAGTTAGCCGCTGAGTGAATCTCACCATCATATTCAATCTCATCATTACCTTTGGCTTCAATCTCAGTGCCATCTTCTAAAGTAAATTTGTAAGTAGTGCTTTCTAAGTCTTTTTCTGTCACCAATACACCTTGGAACGCTTCTGGGTTGAATCTGAAGGTTGTGCAGCCTTTTAAGCCTTTGTCGTAAGCGTATAGATAGATGTT